>JBKJOI010000682.1:0-2520 GCA_046595695.1 Haliangiales bacterium
GGCTGATGCGCGCGTGGGAAGAGGCGCTCGAGCCGAAGATCGTCGCCCAGGTGTTGTTGACTCACTCGGATGTCCAGGATCGCCGCCGGTACCTCAACGCCCGCCACGCGCTGACCCGACTGCTCGAAGACGGCGTGATCCCGATCATCAACGAGAACGACACCGTCGCGGTGGACGAGATCCGCTGGGGCGACAACGACCTCCTCGCCGCGCTGGTCTGCAACCTCGTCGGCGCCGACCTGCTCGTGATCCTGACCGACGTCGACGGCCTGCACGACGCCGACCCGCGCGCCGGCGGCAAGCGCATCCCGCTCGTCCGCAACGTCGACACCGAGGCCGCGCCGGTGGCGGGCGGCACCGGCCAGGGCGGCGTGGGCACCGGCGGCATGGCCAGCAAGGTCCAGGCGGCCAAGATCGCGGCCCGCTACGGCGTGCCCACGGTGGTGGCCTTCGGCCGCCGCCCCGACGTGCTGACCCAGGTGCTCGAGGGCGCCGACACCGGCACCCTGTTCCTGCCCGAGCGGCAGCCGCTGGCCGCGCGCAAGCACTGGATCGCCTACGCGCAGCGCCCGACCGGGGCCCTGGTCGTCGACGACGGCGCCCGGGACGCCCTGGTCAAGCAGCAGAAGAGCCTGCTGCCGTCAGGGGTGCGCGAGGTGCGCGGCCGCTTCGCCGCCGGCGATGCGGTCAGCATCCTGGATCCCGGCGGTGGCGAGTTCGCCCGCGGCATCTGCGCCTACTCGGCCGATGACATGGAGAAAATCCGCGGCAAGCGATCCTCCGACATTCCGGCCGCTTTGGGCTATAAATACGTGGACGAGGTGATTCACCGGGACGACCTGGTGGTTCTCTGAGCCCACGAAAGAGCCTGGCCAAGTACACGTGACGGAGTGAGCGGAATCAGCGGGCAGCATCCCAGCGCGACCGAAGTCGCGGCCGAAGCCGAGCGGATCGCGCGCGCAGCGCGTGCGGCGGGCCGGATCGTGGGCAAGGCCAGCTCGGCGCAGCGCGAGCGCGCCCTGCTGGCCGTGGCGACGCGCCTCGAGACCGATGCCGCGCGCATCGTCGCCGCCAACGTGGCCGACGTCGCCGCGGCGCGCGCGGCCGGGCTGTCGGCGCCGCTGGTCGACCGCCTGATCCTCGACGAGCAGCGGCTCGCCATCATGGCACGCGCGCTCCGCGAGGTCGCCGCCCTGCCCGACCCGGTCGGCGCCATGGAAGACGTCGTGCGCCGCCCCAACGGGCTGCAGGTCGGCAAGCAGCGCATCCCGCTCGGCGTGATCCTCATCATCTACGAGTCGCGTCCCAACGTGACCACCGACGCCTTCGGGCTGTGCCTGCGCGCCGGCAACGCGGTCATCCTGCGCGGCGGCTCCGAATCGGCGCGCTCGAACGCCGCGCTCGGCCAGACGATCGCCGCCGGCCTGGAAGACGCCGGCCTGCCCGCGGCGACCGCGCAGGTCGTCGGCTCGACCGATCGCGCCATGGTCGAGGAGCTGCTCAAGCGCGAGGACGAGATCGACCTGTGCATCCCGCGCGGCGGCGAGGGCCTCATCCGCTTCGTGACCGAGCGTGCGCGCGTGCCGGTGATCAAGCACTACAAGGGCGTGTGCCATGTCGTCGTCGACCAGGCCGCCGACCTCGACATGGCGCTGGCGATCTGCGCGAACTCCAAGGCCTCGCGCCCGGGCGTGTGCAACGCCGCCGAGACCATCCTGATCCACGAGGCGGTCGCCGACGAGTTCGTGCCCCGGCTGGCGGCGCGCTTCGCCGAGCTGGGCGTCGAGATCCGCGGCGACGAGCGCACGCGCGCCCTGGGCGGGCCGGGCATCGTGGCCGCGACCTTAGCCGACTGGAACGAGGAGTATCTGGCGCTCATCGTCGCGGTGCGCGTGGTGCCCTCGTTCGACGCGGCCATCTTGCACATCGAGCGCCACGGCTCGCAACACACCGAGGCCATCGTCACGCGCGACTACGCCACGGCGCGCCGCTTCGTCGACGAGTGCATGAGCTCGACCGTGGTGGTGAACGCGTCGACGCGCTTCGCCGACGGCGGCGAGCTGGGCCTGGGCGCCGAGATCGGCGTCTCGACCTCGAAGGTTCACGCCTACGGACCCATGGGCGCGCGCGAGCTCACGACGACCAAGTTCGTCGTGCTCGGCGACGGCCAGGTGCGCACCTAGGCGCGCCAGCATTCCTACCGGCGATCGCGCGTGAACCCGCGCGATCGCGCGCACCAGACCCGCAACAACGAGTAGCAGACGAGTAGCTGTGGAGGCGACGAGGACGAACGTGAAGACGCCGAACAAACCGAAGAAAGCTGGCAAGAAGTCCGGGGGCCATGGGCCGAGCGCGAAGCCCAAGGTGATCCCCAAGGTCAACAAGCCCACCGGACGGCCGGAGAGCCGACGGACCGGGATCGGCGTGGGCAAGGCCGCGAGCGGCGGGCGCAAGCCCGGCGCGGCGGGCAAGCAGCCCGGGCACCACGGCGCGGGCGCGGGCGGCAAGCCGGCGCTGGCG
>JBKJOI010000807.1:0-8476 GCA_046595695.1 Haliangiales bacterium
ACAGCCCGATGGTGACGCGCTTGGGCTCGTCGGCGTCCGAGCGCAGCGCCACCGTGAGCGCGCCGAGGAAGACGAATGTGGCCAGCAGGACCGAGGTTCGCACGCGCATCATCCGCCTCCTTCGACGCCCCAGATGCGTTCCTTGGCGGCGATCCACTTTCGCAGCGGCGCGAAGCGCACGTTCGCTGTGGCCGCGCGCCGGTACTGCTCGAGCGCCTTCTTCGAGTTGCCCTTGCGCTCCCAGGCGACGCCCAGGTTCACGTACGCCTCGGGCACGTCGGCGGCCACCGCCTCGAGGCCGGCGATGGCGGCGTCGAGCTGGCCGTCCTCGAGCAGCATGACCGCCTCGTCGTGCAGCAGCTCGGCGGAGGGCGTGTCCTCGTACTTGCGCGCCTTGGCGAGGTACGCGCGCGCCTTGCCGACGTTGCCCTTCGCGTAGAGCTCGGCGGCGGCGCGCAGCGTGATCACGCGCGCGGCCTCGCGCACGAGCGGGCGCGCCGGCCCGCTGGCCAGCTTGCGGATGGCCTCGAGGCGCTTGAGCGCCTTGTCGGCGTAGGCGATCTGCGTGCCCTCGTTCCAGGCGATGAGGATCGGCACCGCGAGCCGGTCGGCCGGCGTCACGAATGGACACACCGACTTGTCGCGCTCGAGCTCGCGCAGGCGGCGCAGCGCGGCGTCGCGCAGGCCCGCGCCGGTGGCGGCGAGCGCCAGGTCGCAGCGGACCGCGACGGACAGCTCGTCGGCGTCCTTGGGCAGCCGCTGCGCCGCCTCCTCGAGCTGGCGGGTGGCGCGCTCGAACGCGCCCACGCGCATCCAGCCGGTCGCCGCGGCGCGCGCGGCGACGAAGTACGCGGCGCGCACGCGCGGGCCGCGCGTGGCGTCGGTGCTGGCGAAGGCGGGCTCGAGCGTCGCGACCGACTCGGCAGAGTCGCCGTTCGTGAGCTGCACGGAGGCCAGGTCGAGGCGCACGTCGAGTGCATGGGCGCTGTCGGCGGTGCCCGCGTGGCTCGCAAGCTTGAGCGCTTGCCCGAGCGTCGCGTCGGCCTGCTTGTCCTTGCCGACGGCCGCGTAGGCGCGTCCCAGCAGGTGCAGCGTGATCGCGTCGGGCGTGAGCTTGGCCGCGCGCTCGAGCGCGTCGACGGCGCCCGGGCCGTTGCCGGCGATGAGGCGCACCGCGCCGAGGTTGCGCAGGATCAGCGGATCGTCGCCGAGCTTGGCCGCGCGCACCAGGCGCGCCTCGGCCTGAGCGTAGTCAGCGCGCCGGAACGCGGCCACCGCGACCGTGCCCAGTGCCGCGGCCAGCGGCGCGCGCGCGCGCTGCTGTGTGGGCCGCAGCACGAGCGTCTGCTCGAGGTGGAGGATCGCGCCGGGCGCGTCGCCGCTCTCGGCCAGCGCGATGCCGAGCAGCACCCGCGCGCTCGCGTCGGTGGCGTGCGCCTCGGCCCAGGGCGCGAGCAGCCGCGCGGCCTCGGCGGCGCGGCCGTCGGCGAGCAGCGCCTCGCCCAGCTCGTGGGTCCACTCGTCCTCGAACTCGGCGGGCGCGCCCGCCTTCTGGAGCCGGGCCGCGGCGGCGACGGGCTGGCCCTGCAGCCGCTCGACGCGGGCGAGGTACAGCGAGTACAGCTGGTTGTCCGGGGCGCGCTCGAGCGCCTCGCGCAGCGCCACGCTCGCG
Organism: Haliangiales bacterium; assembly: GCA_046595695.1. Classification (GTDB taxonomy): domain Bacteria; phylum Myxococcota_A; class Polyangia; order Haliangiales; family SHYZ01; genus JBKJOI01. Next base: position 1,673 of record JBKJOI010000807.1, read on the forward strand.
CCCTTGAGGTCCCCGGTCGAGAGGCGAGCCTCGCCGAGCAGGCCCCAGCCCTCGGCGGCGTCGGGGCGCAGCTTGCTGTAGTTGTTGGCGCTCTCGAGCGCGTCGCGCGAGCGGCCGAGGATCATCTCGCAGCGGCCCTCCACGAGCAGCACCTCGGGGTAGCGCGCCACCAGATCGGCGAGCCCGCGCAGCACCGGGATGGCGGCCGCGCAGTCGATGGCCGCGATCGACCAGCCGAGCCCGAGCCGCGCGATCGCGCTCTTGCCGTCGGCGGTGAGGATCTTCTGGTAGAGCGTACGCGCCGCGCGCGGGTCGCCCGAGCGCAGGAGCGCGTTGGCGAGATCGACCTGGTGCGTCGCGTCCTCGCGAGCCAGCGAGCTGGGGCGAGTCTTGAAGTAGGCGTTGAACTCGACGGTGGCGTCGGCCCAGCGTCCGACGCCCTCGTAGTAGTGGGCGAGCGCGGCGTGCGCCTCGTAGCGGTCGGGCCAGCGGCGCACCACGTCCTCGAGCAGCGCGACGCCTTCGTCGTACTTCTTGCCCAGCACGAGCTGGGTGCCGAGCGCGGTGAGTACGTGGGGGTTGTCGGGCGCGAGCGCGCGCGCCCGCCGCAGCACCGCGATGCCCTGGTCGTACTCCTTGCGCAGCGCGTGCACCGTCGCGCGCAGCACGTAGGCGTCGATGCGCCTGGGGTTGACCTTGAGCGCCTTGTCGAGCAGACGTCCAGCCAGCGCGTAGTCCTTCTTCGCCAGCGCGGCGCGCGCCTCCTCGACGTAGATCTGGCTCTCTTCGTCGGAGGCACCGGCCTGCGCACGCGCCACGCGGGGGCCCGAAACCAATGTGGTCCCGGCCCCGACCAGCGCCACGAGCGCCGCGAGAACAACGCCACGCTCCACGTTCCCGCCCCCCATGAATCCTCCTTAGCGGCCGCCGCCGGCCGTCACGCTCAGCCCAGCGCGCCGCGCGAGCCGGTGGCCTCGCGCCTTGCCACGGCCGCACCACTCTTGAACTTGCACACCACCAGCGTGGTGTCGTCGTCGGCGGGCTGGGTGCCGGCGAACTCGTGCACCTCGCGCAGGATGTGATCGCGCACGTCTTCGGCCGCCTGGGCGCCGCCACCGGTCAGGCGCTCGCGCTGCAGCAGCTTGCGCAGCCGCTTCTCCCCGTAGCGCTCGCCGGTGTTGGCGATCCGATCGATGAGACCATCGGTGGACAGCACGATGAGCTGGCCGGGCAGGAGCTCGCGCGACCCCGAGCGCATGCACTTGGTCACGGCCCCGAGCGGGTTGCCGTTGACCGCGAGCACGGTCAGGTCGGCCAGCCGACCCTCTTCGTCGACGCGCGCGACGTACGGGAAGACGTGGCCGGCGTTGGCGTACTCGACCAGGCGCTGCGCCGGCGAGATCACCAGCGCGAAGCAGGTCATGAGCAGACGGCCGCTGCCGACGTCGCGGATGGCGACGTCGATGGCCTCGAGCACGCTCTCGGGGGTGATCTCGCGGTCGTCGTTCATGCCGAAGGCGATCGCGGCGCCGCGCGCGGTCGCCGCGATCATGGCAGCCGGCATGCCGTGGCCGGTGACGTCACCGATCACGACCAGCACGCGTCCGCCCGAGAGCTTGCGGTAGGTCCACCAGTCGCCGCCGCACTGGGTGGCCGGCTCGCAGTGGCCGGCCAGGGTGACGTCGTCGACGGTGATCGGCGCGGGCGGCGGGCTCATCAGCTCCTGCACGCTGCGCGCCAGCTCGAGCTCGCGCTCGAGCTGCGCCTTCACCGTCATCTCCTCGAGCAGCTGGCCCAGGCTCTCTGCCATGCCATTGAAGGTGGTGGCGAGCTGGCCGATCTCGTCGGTCGAGGTGACCTGCGCGCGCTGGCTGAAGTCGCCGTCGGCGATGTGCGCAGCGGCGCGCGTCAGCGACTTGAGCGGCCGGGTGATGCGCATGCCCTGGAGCGCGCCGATGATTACGCCCATCACCAGGATGGCCGCGGCGACCATCGCCAGCTGGCGGGCCGAGTCGCGCGCGCGCTGCTGCGCGGCGGCGATCGAGGCAGCGAGGGCGGTCTCGAGGTCCTTGGTCGAGAGCGCCATCCGGATCTGTCCGACCACGCGATCACCGACGCTGACGTTGGCGCCGAACACGTAGCGCGACTTGTCGGTGGGATCGACCCGGTGCAGCACCGCGTTGCCGCCCTTCTTGAGCTCGGGCGAGAGCTCGTCGCCGAACTTGTCCACCGCGGGGGCCTCGCCGGCACGCGCGACCACTTGATCGGTGGCCGAGTCGAGCACCATGAGCCACTCGATGCGCGGGTTGTCCTTCCGGGTGTTGTCGACCAGCGACGATAGGTACGTGAAGTTTCCCTCGGCCAGCGGCAGGCCCGAGGAGGTGGCCAGGTTGCGCGCGACCAGCTCGGCCTGCGCCTTCATGGCGACCTCTCTGTCCTTGCGGCTTCGTGCCGCCTCCTCGCGTCCGAACTCTTCGATCGATCGCGCACTGAAGAATCCTGCGGCGCCGACGGTGGCGACGAGGACGAGCACGATCGCGGCGATCAGCTTGGCAGCGAGAGACATGGGCACCAGGGAGCGTCTGGCGAGAGCAACCGGCTGCACATCCCCGGGTGGCCCAGAATCCGCTCGGCTCGCATTATATCCAGGCCACGGACTCCGTGGCGATCTCAAACACGCGCGGCATGGCCGGCATACCTGTCGAGACCCGTCGACACTTTCGTCGACACTTTCGTCGACACTCTTGTCGACACTCTTGTCGACCACGTGTCCGACCCCTCGTTGACGCCGTGCCGTCGAGGTGTTTAAAATCAAACCGCCGATTTCGCTATTGTGCGCGCTCGAGCGAGCGCCAGAGCCGCCTCTCCGAGGCGGCGCCGAAGGGGAGGCGACGTGAAGGGGGGCCGCGCAGGATCGTGGGGAGCCGTCACCATCGGCGTGTTGATGTTGAGCAGTGTGCCCGCAACGCGAGTCGCGCACGCGGCCGGAGCCGCGGCCATTCCGGTGCGCGATCTGCCGCGGTTTCCCGATCTCGCCACCGATGAGGAGAAGTTCATCGGCGTCGCGGTTGCCGGCGCGGCCGAGGCCGACGAGGACGTCGTCGTCGGCGCGTCCAAGCGCGAGCAGTCGCTCGGCACCGTCGCGTCCGCGGTCACGATCGTCTCGGGCGAGCGCCTGCGGCGGTTCGGCTACCGGACGCTCGCCGAGGCGCTCGAGAGCGTCGTCGGCCTCTACATCGTCGACGACCGCACGGTCGAGCGCCTGGGCATCCGCGGCGTCCAGCTGCTCGGCGACGCCAACACGCGCATCCTCGTGCTCGTGGACGGCTCGCCGGTGAACGAGCCGTGGAGCCAGTACGTCGACACCAGCTGGGCGCTGCCCGTGCACCTCGACGACGTCGCGCGCATCGAGGTCATCCGCGGCCCGGTCTCGTCGATCTACGGGACGAACGCCTTCCTGGGCATCATCAACATCGTCACGCTCGAGGCCGACAAGGCGCCGCGCGCCTACGGCCGCGCCGGCGTCGCCTCCTTCGGACAGTACGCCGGCAACGCCGGCTTCGGCTACGGCTCGCTCAACCGCCAGGTGCGCGGCACGATCTCTTTCGTGACCCGCGAAGGCGAGTCGGTCGAGTACCCCGAGTTTGCCGAGTCGGGCGAGACGCCGCTGACCCGCGCCGACGGCTCGGTCGGCCTGAACGGCTCGGTCACCGTCAACTTCGACCACCTGTTCTTTCACGTGCGCGGCTACGACCGCACGCGCGAGCTGCCGGGCGCGCCCTACGACAGCATGATCGGCAGCACCGAGAACGAGAACCGCGATCGTCAGCTGCTCGTCGAGGCCGGCTACTCGCAGCCGTTCGGCGAGCGCTTCACGCTGGCCACGCGCGTCTACGTCGATCGCTACCAGTTCCAGGGCGATCTCCTGCTCACCCCGACCCTGCCCGGGGACCCGTACGTGCCGTTCACGACCGTCGGGAACGCGCTCTGGTACGGCGGCGAGGTCCGCGGCGTCACCGACATCTTGCCGCGCGGCAAGCTCAACCTGACCACCGGCGTCGCCGCGGAGTGGAGCCAGACCGACTCGGAGAGCACCACCTCGGGCGCGGCGCCGATGACGGTGAACGTCGACACCGACTTCAACATTCAGGGCCTGTACGCCGAGGCCAACGCCGCGCCGTTCTCCTGGCTCGCGGCCACCGGCGGCGTGCGCTACGACGTGAACTCGCTCTTCGAGAACCGGCTGTCGCCGCGCGGCGCGCTCTTCTTCAAGAAGGACGAGAGCTACGGGATCAAGTTCCTGTTCGCCAAGGGCTTCCGCAACCCGAGCGTTTTCGAGGCCTTCTACAAGGACGGCGCGCGCTACCAGCCCAGCGAGGATTCGCTCTTCCCGGAGGACATCACCAGCTACGAGGTCGTGCTGTGGGGCCGGCCGTTCCCCGGGCTGAACCTGCGCCTGTCGGGCTGGCAGTGGGACCTGGAGAAGATCATCGAGAAGCAGAGCGTCTACGACCCGACGGTGCTGGCCGAGCGCCTGCAGTACAAGAACATCTTCGTCGGCCTGCGTTCGCGCGGCATCGAGCTCGAGACCAACTACCGCAACACCAGCGGCTGGCTGGGCTTCCTGAACGCGACCCTCGCCGAGGTCAAGCGCGACCCGGGCGAGTTCGAGACCGACGCCGTGAACGCGCCCGAGCTCACCGCGAACTTGGGTGTGTCGTCGCCGCTGCTGGTCGGACGCGTGCACCTGTCGAGCGAGCTCGGCTTCATCTCGTCGCGCCACACCCGCGACGAGAGCATCGACGCCGACGCGTTCATGCGCTGGAACGTCGTGGCGTACGCGCCGAACCTGTCGGGCTTCGACGTGACCATCGGCGTGCGCAACCTGCTCGACCAGCGCGAGCAGATTCCGGCGCAGTCCGACTACGACCGCGCCCAGCCCGCGCCCGGCGGTGTGAAGGTCTACCTGATCCCGGGCGCCGGTCGCGAGATCTTCGCGCGCGTCGGGTACCGATTCTGAGCCCGTGGGAGGTCCGAAGATGCAGCCGGTAGCAGGCGCTGACGAGGGCGGCGGTATCTTGGTCGTGCACCAGGAGCGCAAGGCGCAGCGCACGATCCACCGCATCCTGGGTGCCACCCGCGTGGGCGTCGACGTGTGTGACAACGTCGCCGATGCGACCCTGCGCCTCGACCGCGTGGCGCCGCGGCTGGTCGTTCTGGATCACCGGTTGCTGGCCTCCGCCGAGGGTGCCGCGCTCGCCGAGCGCGCGGCCCTCGATCCGCGCACGGCCTGCCTGGTGCTGCTCAGTGAGTCGCTCGGGCCCGACGTGCCGCGCCTGTTCGCGACCACCGCCTCGCTCACCAACCTGCTCGTGAACCCCATGCCAGTGCTCGCCGAGGAGCTGATGGTCACCGCGCTCAAGCTCTTGCGCCGCGATCTCTTCGGCCTGGAGAAGTACATGGCGTGGGGCACCGAGATCGCCGAGAGCAAAGTCACCGACGCCGACCAGCGCTCCGGCGCGGTCGAGGCGCTCGGCCACGATATCAAGCGGCTCGGCCTGGGGCCGCATGTGTCGACGCTCGCGTGCCTGGTCACCGACGAGATGCTCTCGAACGCCATCTACAACGCACCCGTCGACGCCGCGGGGGGGCGCATCCGCGCCGAGGAGTCGCGCCACATGCCGCGGCCGCTCGTCGGCAAGGACAGCGTGACCCTGCGCTACGCCTGCGACGGCCGCTATCTGGCCATCGAGGTCGCCGACGCCTACGGATCGCTGGATCGCTCGACCATCCTCAACCACCTGGCGCGCGCGGCCAGCGTCGGCACGTCCGACAAGGTGCAGTTCGCGCAGCCGGGCGCGGGCATGGGTTTGGGCCTGGTCTACTCCTGCTGCACGCACCTCGTGTTCAACCTCGCGCCCGGTCGCAAGAGTGAGGTGATCGCGCTGCTCGACGTGCGCTTCCAGCCGCGCACCACCGACGCGGGCTCGTCGTTCAACGTGTTCATCGAGGAAGGGAGCGACGCATGAAGTTCACGACCGGGCGTCTGGAGGTTGCGCTGTCGTCCTCCGGCCAGGAGCACCATGTCGTGCTGTCGGGCCAGCTCGATGAGCGCGCCGACCTGGGGCAGGTCGCCGACAAGCTTTCCGGCACCGTGGTGCTCGACCTCGAGCACGTGAGCTTCATCAACTCGATCGGCGTGCGCGAGTGGATTCGCCTGCTGCGCGCGCTGCACGAGAAGGGCGTGCGCACCACGCTGCGGCGCTGCTCGGAGGCCATGGTCCATCAGATGAACATGATCGTGGAGACCGTGACCCACGCCCGCGTCGAGTCGTTCTACGTGCCGTACATGTGCGACGCTTGCGGCGGCGAGGCCTCCATGTGCCTCGAGATGGAGCCGCACCTGGCGGCGCTGAAGAAGCTCGAGCCACCGGTGCAGGTATGCCCGGAGTGCTCGGGCAAGATGACGTTCTCCGAGATCCCCGCGCGCTACCTGCTGTTCGTGGCGCAGGGCGCGGGACGTTAGCTAGACCACCTGAAGAGAGGTTGATCATGGGCATGCACAAGTTGGCCTGGGGTATGGGTGTGGGCGCGGCGATCGCAGCGCTGGCAGTGCCGCTCGGGGGGTGTGGCGAGGACGCCGTCGCCAAGGACCCGATCGTGATCGGCCTCATCGCGCCCAAGACGGGCGCGCTGGGCGTGGTCGGTTCGTCGTTCGAGCGCGTCGCGACCGCCGCAACCGTCGAGATCAACGCCAAGGGCGGCGTGAACGGGCACCCGCTCGTGCTCGTGGTCCTCGACGAC
>JBKJOI010000848.1:0-16339 GCA_046595695.1 Haliangiales bacterium
GGAGGACAAGCCCAACCCGCTGCAGGTCGCCGCTCTCGCCGCGTTGCGGCTGGCGATCCACGGGTAGCGCGGGGATTGCCGCGCGCTTCGCTTGCAGGCGCGCCCGCCGCCGTGTGATCTTCCCCGACGGAAGTGCATCCTGGACTGGTGCTGGGCGTCGTCTTCAAAACGACTGGGGCTCTGCGAGAGCAGCGGCTCGGCGGGTTCGATTCCCGTGCACTTCCGCCGAAGGTCCCGTGACTCTTTAACTACTCGCTGCTACCCCTTGCTGTTGCCACGTGGTTGCCACGCCGCTCGCGTCGAGCAGATCGATGGCGGTGCGCGCGGCGCTCGCCGTGAGGTGCGTGTAGCGTGGCGCACTTCGCCGGCTCGGCCTGCGGCAAGGGCATGAGCTTTTAGCGCGTCACGATGCCGGCCACGAGCGTGTCGATCATGATGCGCCTGGCGTCTTCGAGGTCGAAGCCGGGCGGCGCGATGTCGTGGTGGATGTGGCGCGCGAACAGCGTGACGTTCTCCACGATGATGCGCGCGATGATCTTCGGGTCGCTCTTGCGGTAGTGCCGCCCGGCCATGCGCCGCCGCACCAGCTCGGTGAGCCGGTCGAGCAGTCCCTTGCGCGCCTTGCCGTAGAACACGGCGGCGAGCTGCGGCACCTCGAACGCGCTGCGCTCCAGCACATCGGCCGCCTGGCGCGTGGCCGCGTGCGCGCGAACAGCTCGTCGATCACGCCGGCCAGCTCGGCGCGCACGTTGGTGACGCGGCGCCGCGCGAGCGCCTCGTCCAGCCGTGGCAGCCCGAAAGACGCGGTGATCGCCTGGTCCATGCGATGGGCCAGCTCCTCGGGCGGCGGGCTCGGCAGCGGCATGGCGCCCGGCTCCGGTCGCGGTGCGCCCAGGCCACGATCGAGCAGGAGCCGGAACAACGCCTCTTTGCTCTCGACGTAGTTGTAGAGCGTCCCCTGCGACACGCCGGCCTCGGTCGCGATGTCCGACATCTTGGTCCGCACCAGGCCCTTGGCGCCGAAGACGCGCGAGGCGGCGTTCAGGATCTCGTCGAAGCGATGGGGCGGACGGACGCGGGCCACGACCGCTTCACCATGCTGTCGCGTCTATTCGGCCCGAAGGCTTGCCGGGCGAGGACGACGACAGCTACGCGCTCATCGCCATCGTCACATCTCGCCCGGACCTGGTCCCGTCCCGTCCGTCCCATTCCGGGGCGGTGGGCAGGCGCTAGGATGGCCGCCAAGCCGCCTTACCCGGTCGCTACGCTCCGTTCGCCGGGCGCAGTGTGCTCGAGGCCAAGCGGTAGGCGCGACCGGCCCGACGTGCCCGGCGCGGGCGGCGCCGCTCTCGCTCGACCCGCCGCGCTACTGGCTCACGCAGTACAGGGCGAAGAACGTGTCGGGGCAGCCGCTGTTGAACGAATCGAACCACGCCGTGTTCGGGAACGAGGCGGTCTCGCCGGCGCGCCCGTTGAACGCGCTGGTAGCGTCCGTCCAGCCGTTGCAGTCGGCCGGCGCCGCGATCCCATCGATCGTGGAGCCGGTCCACGCATAGGAGCCGGAGAGGACGTTGTCCTCGGTTCGTCGCGTGTTCCCGCCGGTGCCGGTCGCCGCCCAGGGCCAGATCGACGGGTTACGCGTCACCATCTGACCGCTCATGTCGTGGAGCGGACCGGTCCAGACGAAGCGGTCCTTGGCGTTCACGACGGTTCCGGTCTTCTGCGAGAGCAGCGCCTTCCAAATCTTGTTCTTCGGTCCGCTCTGGCTGCCCGCGGCGCCTGCCATGTTGCACCTGGCGTCCGCGCCGGTGAGCCCACCGAGGTTGCCGTTGCCCTCGGCGGCGGTGACGAAGATGAACATCGGACGATTGGCCGCGATGCCATTCGCCGTCGTCGAGGCCGTTCCTCCTGCCGCGCAGGTGCGCGAGAGCGTCAGGGTGCGGAGGCCGTCCTGGGTCGGCTTCGCGATCACCTGCACCGTGCAGGTCGCGCCCGAGCCGAGGTCCAGGGTCCCGCACATGTCGTTCGTGATCTCGAATTCGCTCGCGTTGTCGCCGCTCTTCTGCGGTGCCGAGCAGCCGGTCGCAGGCTGCCCGCCGCTGTTCGTGAACGTGAACGTGGCGGGGCTCGAGCTGCCCGCCAGCGCGACGGGACCGAACTCGAAGGTCTGCGGTGAGACCACCAGGCTCGGTGGGCCCGAGATGGGGCCATCGCTGACGGCGCTGTCACGCTCCGGACTGGCGTCGGCCTCCACGCGGGCGTCGACCTCCACGCGGGCGTCGACCTCCGCCTCGACCTGGCCGCATGCCGCCGCGCCGGCCGCCAGCACTGTCAGGGCCGCCCATGGACCACACGTGGTTTTGATCGTCACGCTCATCCTGCCGATGGTAGCCGATCCACCGGGCCCGCCGCCTGCCCGGACGAGTGGGAGCCACGGAAACATGTAGTCGCGATACCATCGGGGGGATGGCACGCCTCGTATATGTGACCGACCAGGGCCGGTACGCGATCGAGTTGCAACCGCAGCAGGGTGTCGGTCGACACCCGAAGAGCGCAATCCAGCTGATCGATACGGTCGCAAGCAAGGAACACTGCGTCATCGAACAACAGGGCCCGTCGACGGTCTTGCGGGACCTCGGCAGCATGAACGGCACCTACGTCAACGGCGTACGGGTCGAGGGCTCACGCGTGCTCGCGCACGGTGACGAGATCCGCTTGGGGATCACCACGTTCCAGTTCGACGACGGCGTCACTCCCTTTCACTTCGCTCCGCCACCGTCGTCGCCGGGCGTGATTCACAACGCGGCCGCCAGCACCATGATCGGAGTCGCCGCCGCCCCAGGTTCGGCGCCCTGGATCGTCAAGAAGCGCACGGCCATGCCGATCGACGTCCCGGCACACGATCACCTGGTCAACGTCGACAGTTCCGGGCACGCCGCCATCGGCCAGCAGGTGGCGGTGCAGAGCAAGGAGTTCCCGCCGTTCGACGAGGCCGTGCGCGACAACGCCTCGCTGCGTCTGGACTACGAGCGCCTGCGCATCACCTGGGAGCTGTTGCGTGAGATCGGTCTCGAGCGTGAGCTCGACACCCTGCTCTCCAAGATCCTCGTTGCCCTGTTCCGGTTCGTGAATGCCGATCGCGGCGTGATCCTGCTCAAGGAACTCGACGGCACGCTGAAGCCGCATGCGCACCGTCGCCGCGACGGCGCCAACGTTCCGATCAACCTCTCGTCGACGATCCTCGCCCACGTCACCAGGGAACGCGCGGGCGTCATGACCCACGATGCGGGGTCGGACTTCGGGGCCGGTGGCAAGTCGATGTTCCTCAACCGGATCTCGAGCGCGATCGTCGTGCCCCTTCTCCACGAGAAGGAGGTCATCGGCGTGCTGTGGTTGGACTCCGAGAAGCTTGCCTCGTTCAAGCCCAAGGACCTCGAGCTGCTCACCGCCGTCGGCAATCAGGTCGCGATGCTCATCTCGAATACCATGCTGGCCCTCAAGGTCGAGAAGGAGATCATGACGCGAGACCGATTCTCGCGCCTGCTCTCGCCCAATGTCGCCGAGCAGGTGATCTCGGGCAAGCTCGACATCAAGAAGGGTGGCATCCAGGTTCCGATGGCCACGGTCTTCAACAGCGACCTTCGTGGTTTCACGCGCATGAGCGAGGCGACGACCGCCGAAAAGATGGTCGAGCTGTTGAACGAGTACTTCGAGTTGATGGTCGAGTGCATCTTCAAGTACGAGGGCACCCTCGACAAGTTCATGGGCGACGGCATCATGGCGTTCTGGGGCGCGCCCGCCTTTCAAGCCGACGACGCGGTGCGGTGCGTGCAGTCCGCGCTCGAGCAGCTAGAGGTCCTCGATCAGCTCAACACGCACCGCGCGTCACTTGGCGAGGTCCCGCTCGCAGCAGGTATCGGCATCCACACCGGAGCGCTGATCTCCGGCTACGTGGGCAGCTCCAAGTCCCTGTCCTATACCGTCATCGGCGATACCGTGAACATCAGCGCGCGCCTGTGCGGCATCGCCGCGGGCGGCCAGATCCTCGTGTCGGAGGCCACCGCGCTGCACCTCGGCGGGCGGTTTGCCCTCGACTCCCTCCCCGACGCGGCGCTCAAGGGCAAGGAGAAGCCGCTCAGGATCTTCGCCGTTCGTCGGTAGAGCTCGAGGAGAGTCGGGCCGATGGCGGTCTTGGTGAGTGCGGGCAGGGCGCGACGGCTCGGCGCGCTTGCCGCAACCCCGGAGCAGGCAGCGTCGTGGCAGCGGCGGAGTAGGACGTCGCTAGATTCGGGGCATCACTGCGGAGCACCGCCTCGTTCGAGCGCACGTCTTCGCGGCGTCGGGTCGGCTGAGCGGCGCTTACCGCGCCGCGGCGGGGCGGGGACGGGCAGCGGGCTCGAGCACCCATCGGTCGCGCGCGGTGTCGTGGCGGACCACGCGCAGGTCGATGGCATCGCCGACGGCGAGGACGGGCGCGCCCTGCTCGTCGACGAGGGCGGCGCGGCCCGGCGACAGCGACAGCCAAGGGCCCAGGGCTCGGCCGGCATCAGCGACGTACAGCTTCACGTCGATGGGGGGATCGTCGAAGGTCACGTGGATCTTCGCCGGCGTGACGCCCATGACCGTGCCGCGACGGAACGGGCGGGCCTCGGGGGTCCGGACTGCGTCGGCGCCGAGCACGTGATCGATCGCCAGCAAGTTGGTGTGGTTGGTCAGGCGGCGCTGCTGCTCGCGCGCGCGGTTGGCGGCGTCGATGACCTGGTCGCGCAGCGCCACGTCGTCGGCCCCGGGCGCGCGCGGCGTGAGGCCGAGCAGCTCGCAGGCCTCCTTGTGCACGAACACGCCGACGATCTCGCGCATCGGCGCGGTGAAGCGAGCGTAGGGCTCGGCGCCGACGCCGTGGTGCTCGCTCGGCTCGGCGGAGTACGTCGAGCGGACGTTGACCATGACCGCCTGCCGCTCCGCGGCGCGCGCCACCCGCGTCTCGGCCGGCGTGGTCGCCAGGTCGGGTAACGTCGCCACCCAGTCGGCGAGCGACGTGCCCGGCCGCCACGCCCAGCGGGCTGGATCCAGGCCGTGCAGGCGGGCCAGCTCGGCCAGCTGAGCCGAAAGCTCGGCCAGGCGCTCGGGCCGCGGCGCCGGGTGCACGCGGTAGATCGCCTGGGCGGTCTGCGAGGTGGCCTCGCCGACGCCCGCGCAGAGCAAGCGCCCGCCCTCGGCGTTGCACAGGAGCGACAGCTGCTCGTTCCAGGCCTCCACGTCCTGCCGCACCCGCGCGGTCACGATGAAGCGCGTCCCGTCGAGCCCGACCGCGACCTCCTCGCGGTGGAACCGCACCACCTGGCGCACCGCGGCGTCGTTCTGGCGCAGCCGGCCGACGACCGGCAGGAGCGCGAGGCTGGCGGCGAAGTCGCGCCCCGCCAGCGGCGAGGTCGCGGGCGCGTCGAGGAACGCCTGCACCTCATCGAAGCTGAGGCGAGCCCGGCTGCGCAGACGCGCGCGCAGCACGCGGGTGGCCAGCAGCGCGCCGCGGCCGTCGAGCCGGAGATCGAAGACCAGCGCCCGCCGCAGGACCTCCGGGTTGAGCGACACCGCGCCCTCGGAGAGCGCGCGGGGCAGCATCGGCACCGACAGGCCGGGCAGGTAGAAGCTGGTGCCGCGCCGCAGCGCCTCGGCGAAGAGCGCGCTGCCGGGACGTACGTAGTGGCAGGCGTCGGCGATAGCGTAGCGAACGAGGAAGCCGTTCCCGTCGCGCTCGAGGTACAGGGCCTGGTCCAGATCCCGGGTTCCCTCGCCGTCCACGGTGACGAAGGGAACGCCGGTGAGGTCGGCGAGGGCGGGGTCGTCCAGGCCGGGCGCGGCCACGAGCGCCGCGGCCTCGGCCTCCACCTCGGCGGGGAAGCTCGGGTCGAGCCGCTCGTCGCGTAGGATGGCGGCGAGCGCCGCAGGGACAGTAGACATCGCGCCCATCATAGCGGTTCGGCGTGCCTTCCTCGCGTGCCCCTTCTGGGGCGACCTCATCGGCTGAGATCAGGGCTTGGCCAGCCGGTACAGCCAGCCGCCGCCGTAGCGGTGGCAGGTCGACATCCAGAAGATGCTGTCCGAGGTCATCGCCGTGTTGGTGCTCGCGTACGGGGATGCGCCCGTGGTCACCAGCTCGCGCCGGCCGAGCTCATCGTGCGGCGTGCGGTAGTAGTGACTCGGCGCGCCCGAGACGCCGTCGTAGACGGAGTGGTAGATGCCGGTCGCGTCGACCAGCGGATTGCCCACGCTGCCCGGCGCCTGCACGGGCAGCACGGCCTCCTCGACGCTCGCCCAACCTGCCGACGCCAGGCGGCGGATGCCCGACTGCCCGGCGGCGGTGCGGTAGGACCAGTAGGCCGTGCCGTCGTAGGTCGTCAGCCCGAAGACCGACTCGGTGGGGTCGTTCACGACGCGCTTCTCTCCGCTCGCCAGCTCGACCCGCACGACCTTCGTGCCCTCCGACGAGCCGACCACGTAATACAGGTGCGCGTCGGTGGCGGCGCTCCACATGGGGTATTCGCCCGGCAAGTCGGCGACCACTGACACCTGCCCCCCGCTCCTGTCGACGCCCAGGAAGCGCTGCTCGCCGGCCTGGTGACCGAACACGCGGGTGGCGTTGACGCTCAGCTGGTAGAGGTCGCCCGAGAGCAGCGTCACCGGCGCGGCCTCGCCGAGGGTCAGGCGTTTGAGCTGCGAGGTCCCCCGGTAGAACAGCTGGTTGTCGCTGCGGACCAGGTCACCGATGAAGTCGTACAGATTCGAAGCGACCAGCGTGGTGCGATTGTAGCCGTCGCGATCGAAGCGGTGCAGGTTGCCAGCGTCGCCGACGAAGACGTGCTGCTCGCTCGCGGTCATGGTGGTCGCGCACTGGAAGGCCGTGCTGACCAGGGCCGGCTGGCACACGCCGGAGACGCAGGCGCCGCCGAAGCAGCTGTGGCCCGCGCGGCCGCAGCTCTCGGAGTCGGTCTCGAGATCCTGGGGATCCAGGAGGGCCCACTTCTGATTGTCGCCGGTGTGGCAGGGCCACTGGACCACCCGCGCGCCGTTGGCCGGGGCGGCGGCCTCGACGTCGAGGCACTTGCCGGAGTGCGCGGCAACGATCTGGTAGTACGGCCCGGTCGCGCGCAAGGCGAAGCGCTGGTTGGCGCCGCCGTGGCAGGTCCACTGCTGGAGCGGGGCACGATCGGCGGTGGAGGCGTCGGTCACGTCGAGGCACTTGCCAGAGTGCACGCTGCGGATCTCGTAGAGCTTCTGCAGCTGGTCGTCGAAGCCGACGTGGCTCACCGACCACTTCTGGTTGCGCTGGCCGCCGCCGTACGCCCACTGCTGGATGCCGCCACCGTCGGCGGTGCTCCAGTCCTTCGCGTCGAGCGCCTTGCCGCTGTGTACGGCGTCGAGGCGCAACGCGCCCGGCTGGGTGCACGCGCCGTCGGCGTCGCCAGCGACGCTCACGTCGTGGAGCGAGACGCCCCACTCGGTGTTGCGCTCGCTCGAGTCGAGGCGAAGGTAGCGCCCGCGCGCGTTCAGGCCGGTGTGGCTGACCTGCTGCGTGCCCGGGGGGTTATAGCCGACGACCTTGACCACCTTCCAGTGCACGTCGTCGTGCGACACCGACAGCTCGTAGCGCTGGCTCGAGGCCGTCTCCCAGGTCAGCGTCACCGTGTCGATGTAGCGGACCGCGCCCAGATCCACGCGCAGCCACTGCGGATCGCTCAAGGCGCTCGACCAGCGCGTGGCGGGATCGCCGTCGATGGCGAACGCCGGAGCGAGGGCGGGCGACTCCACCGACGACGCGGTGGCCGCGACCCGCGGCAGCGGCGCGGGCACGAGGTTGCAGACGCGGATCGGCGCCCCCAGCTCCGCGGCGCTCGCAGCGACGACCTCGCCCCCCTCCTCGTCGACGCAGCTCGCGGCGAGAGCCACCAGCACCAGAGCGGCCGCAGACTTCGAGCTCAGATGGTCAACCGACACTTTGTACGCACTCCGTTCGAAGGCCTTCGTAGCATCGATGCCATGGACGATTCGTATCGAACTCGTGTCAGGTCCGGTACGTGACCATTCGAGCTGCCGGCGACCCAGTCCTGGTGCGGACCGCCCGATGGAACGTGAGGCTACGAGCCGGGCCGGGCGGCCAGCGGCGGCGACGGCGGCGCGGCGGTCACCTGGCGCGGCGCGACGCCGCGCCAGCGCCACAGCAGGGCGATGACCAGCAGATCCACGACGAGTGCGAGGACGCTCGCCTCGGGGCCGAAAGCGCCGCCGGTGAGCCACTCGGGCTGGTCGGTGAAGATCGGGCGCCACCAGCCCGCCTGATCGTGCCCGCTCACGCCGAAGCCGAGCAGGTGGCCCTGGCTCCAGTTCCAGCCGAGGTGCAGTCCGATGGGCAGGGCCAGGCTGCGCGTGCGCAGGTAGGCGAGGCCGAACAGGACCGCGCCCGCGGCCAGGCTGATCGTGGCCACGACCATGGTGGCGCCCTCCATGCCCGGATTGCCCCAGTGCCCTGCGGCGAACAGGAGCGCGAGCAGGAGCTGGGTGACCCAGAAACCCGTGCCGGCGAGGAGCCGCTGGAACACGAAGCCACGCACCAGGGTCTCCTCGAGCAGCGCCACGCAGAGGAACACGTAGGCGCCGCGCACGAGCGTGCTCGCCGAGCGCGCCGGGTCGAGCTCGAGGGTCATGCCGCCCAGGGCCCAGATCATCGCCGAGATGGTCAGGATGGCGGCCACACCGATCGCCGTGCCGGCGGCGAGCTGCGCGAGCCAGAGGCGGTCCAGCACGAAGCCGACGCTCGCCAGCGGCTCGCGGCGCAGGCGGGTGCACACCCAGGTCACGCCGAGCACGAAGAGGAAGGCGAGCGGCTCCAGCCCCAGCTCGGGAACGCCCAGATCCTGGAGCCCGTGGCGGAGCGGGCGGTAGACCACGCGGGTCAGCCCGATCAACGTCACGAAGACGAGGATCCACCAGCCGTTGCGAAGGCGTCGTTCGGAGTCGAAGAGAAGGGGTGCGAGTCGGATCGGCATCGTGCCTTGAAGAGCAGGAACCGTTCCACTCGACAGGTGGGCCAACTGCGCGGAAGCACGCGCGCCGCCTGCGGCGCCTGCGTGTGGATTCGACATCGAGCCGCCCGCGGCGATGTCGATTTCACACGCCGCGCGGGGCGGAAGCCTTCAGGCCTTCGCCTTCTTCTTCTTCGCAGGCGCCTTCTTCGCAGGCGCCTTCTTCGCAAGCTTCGCCTTGGCGCTGTTGAGGGCGACCGCCTGGCGAACGAGCGCCTTGAAGGCAGACTCGTCGACCTTCTCGCCTTCGGGGATGTCGATCGCGCGGCGGGTGTTCCCGTCGAGACTCGAGTTGAAGAGCCTGTCTGGATCCTTCAGAGACGCGCCCTTGGCGAAGGTGAGCTTCACGACCTTCTTGTAGGATTCGCCCGTGCAGATGATGCCGTCGTGCGACCAGATCGGCGTGCCCATCCACTTCCACTCCTCGACGACGTCGGGGTCTGCTTCCTTGATGAGCTTGCGCATCCTGCTGAGGGTCTTCCCGCGCCAGTCCCCGAGCTCGGCGATCCTCTGCGAGATGAGCTCCGATGCCGGCTGGCCTTCGCTCGCACCCGACTTTTTCATCTCCTCATCCTAGACGACCTTGGCTGGCGCGGCATCGCCGACGACGCGCACGCGTGGCATCGGGTATCGTCGCGTCATGCACATCGTGGACGTCCCCTTCCACACGACCGACTGGTCGAGCGTCCCCGCCACCGAGCATCCCGGCGAGGTCGGCATCGCGACCTGGCGGACCATCGAGGTCGGCAATGTGCGCGTGCGCATGGTTGGCTACTCGCCCGGCTACGTCGCGGACCACTGGTGCGAACGCGGCCACGTGCTGCTCGTGCTCACCGGTGAGCTGATCACCGAGCTGCGCGACGGGCGCCGCGTCGCGCTCGGTCCCGGGACCAGCTACCAGGTCGCCGATGGCGCCAGCTCGCACCGATCATCCACCCCGTCGGGCGCGCGCCTGTTCGTGGTCGATTGATGGAGAAACGCCAGGAAGGTTGAGCGCTCGAGCAGCAGCCGCTTCCCTGGGCACGCTCGCCGATGACCGCGCGCGCTCGGCCGTGAAGCACTCGTTCATCGGCAACGCAGCGCCGAGACGTGATCATGGTGATCCGAGCGAGGCCAGGCGGCGCCGCAGCAGCTCCCGCTCGGCATCGGTGGGCGCGGAAGCGAGGGCCCGCTCGATGTGGCGCCGCGCCACGTCGTGGTGCCCCGCGCGGCGGTGCAGGTCGCCGAGCACGGCGTCCCACAGGTAGTACCCGAGCAGCCACGGGGGCGGTTCGACGTCCTTCAGCAGCTCGAGCCCGGCCTCGGGGCCTTGCCACTCGGCCATGGCGACCGCTCGATTCATCGCGTGGAGCGGCGACGGAGCGATTCGATCGAGCATGGCATAGAGATCGACGATCTCTTTCCAGCGGGTCTGCGCGAACGAGGGGGCGAAGGCGTGCTCGGCCGCGATACCGGCTTCGGCGTGAAAGCGCGTGAAGGTCTCGCCGCTGGCCGCCTTGTGCAACCACTCCGCACCCAGCTGTAGCTGTTCCTGATCCCACAGAGACCGGTCCTGATCCTCGAGCAACATCAGGCCGCCCAGGCCGTCGAGACGCGCGGCCAGCCGCGCGCCGTGCAGATGCATGAGCGCGAGCAGCGCGAAGGTCTCCGGGGTTGCGCCGACGGGGTGCTGCGCCAGCAGCGTCGTCAGGCGAATGGCCTCCTCGCACAGCTCGCGACGGATCGCCTGATCCGGCTGCGCGGCGAGATAGCCCTCGTTGAACAGGAGATAGAGCACCACGTGGACACTGGCCAGTCGAGAAGGCAGCGCTTGCAGCGGAGGGGCGTCCAGATCCGGCTGGACCTCACGAAGGCGCTCGCGAGCCCGCCCCAGACGCTTGAGCACATTCGCTTCGCTGACGAACAGGCGCAGCGCGATCTCGGCCGTGCTGAAGCCACAGAGCGTCTTCAGCGCCAGGACCAGCCTCGAATCCCGCGGAATCGTATCGTCGCAGCAGACGAAGAGCATCCGCAGCAGATCGTCGCGGACCTCGGCCTCGAATCGCGGTGCCGTCGGATCATCGGCCACGCTGGTCAATTCTTCCACGGCCTTGTCGAGAATCCGCGACCTTCCCGCGTTGCTCCGCAAGGCGCCGATCACACGGTTGTGTGCGACGCGATAGAGCCAGGCCCCAGGATCCGCGGGGAGGCCGTTCGCGACCCATGAGGTCAGCGCGGTCACGAGGGTCGTCTGCACCGCGTCCTCGACGAGCCCGAGGTGCCGGACACCGACCTTTCGCGAGAACACGGCCACCAGGCGCCCGTACTCGCGCCGGAAGTAGTGCTCGACGAGTCCCGGCACGTCGGGAGGAGGCGACGAACCGGTCAGAAGGCCGCCATCTCCCGGATCTCCACGCACGCGCCAGGCATCTGCATGCCAGGCATCGCCTTCACGACGGCGATGGCACCTTCATAGTCCTCGGCGGAGATGATCATGAAGCCGGCGACGATCTCCTTCGCCTCGGCAAAGGGGCCATCCGTGACGCCGTCGGCGGTGAGGACCTTGCCGGAAGGCTTCAGCTTGGCGCCCATGTCGAGGATGTTGGCCTTGAACTTTTCCCTCCACTCGTTGAAGGCCGAGAACATCTCCTGCATCTGCGCAGGTGAAGGCGACGCCTTCTGGCCGGGTGCGCCGCGGTACATGCACAGGTATTTCTGGGTAGACATCGAGATCTCCTGGGGGTTTCAGGCGCCCATCCGAGGGGCGTCATCCACAAGACGCGTGGCGAAGGAAGAATCGGACACTTGCTCGAACGATTTTGGCGCCCCGAGCTCAGGGCCTCGCCTTGCCGGCCTTGATCCTTGGCCGCGCCTTGGGCCAGGTGACCGCGCACCATGAAGAAGAGCCCGCCGAACATCTTCTTCTCGATCGCGTCGGGTCGACCGTCGAGGTGCTCGCGGATGCGCGTGGCCAGCTGTTCGTCGAACGCCATTCGCGTCAGTCTAATGCGAGGGGAGCGCGCTGCGGGCGCACTATTCGAGCACCGGAGACCGAGCGCCTCCTCGCGCGCGTGGCGGCGGCCGTCCCCGCCAGGAACAGCTGGAAGGCGGCGTGCCAATCGTCACTCATCGCTAGGAGCTTGTTGCCGTAACCGGACCGGACGTTCGCGGTCCGAGGGCGCGGTCACTGTCGGCGGCAGAGTGGGTGGAGCTGTGAGGGTGTCTTGGCGGAGTCGTTCATCATGTGCCGCACAGGCACATGATGAACGGTCGCCAGAAGACACCCATCGACTGGTGGCGCGGCGTTCACGCCATGGAGGCGTTGTAGAGCTTCAGCAGGTTGTGGCTCATGGTGATCAGCGACCACTCGCCACGCACCTTGTCGATGCCGCGGAGCAGGAACTGCCGAAATCCGCGGTTCTTGATCTGGCCGAATGGCGGTTCGGCGATGGCCTTACGCCGGGCGTAGATCGCGGCGCCGGCACGGGTCGCCAGCTTTCTTGCCATCAACTCCTTGAGCGTCAGGCCTTGCGGCGTGCGACCACGGACGGTCGGCGGCGGCTCACCGTGCTTGTGTCGTCCGGTCGCGATGTGCGGATCGACGCCGCGCTCGATGGCGCCAATGATGTTGGCCTCCGATAAGTAACCGGCATCGGCCGTCATCTCGTCGGGCACGGCGCTGCAATTGGAGATCGTCTGCTCCAGCATGGGCAGGAGGTGTTCGACATCAGGGGGCTGGTTCGTCACTTCCTGCGCGACGATGATCTGGTGCGCGGCGTCGACTACCGACTGGCAGTTGTAGCCCTGCACAAAGCCGTCGCCAGTCTTCATGATCCGGCTGTCACCGTCGGTGAAGTTGCGCTGCGCCTTGTCTGTCGGCGTTCCCTCGGTGGTCGTTGGCACCTTGTGCGTCGGTAGCGGGCTCGACCCGGGCGGGTCGCGAGGCTCGTCGTCGCTGTGGTCGCGAACGTTCGCCGCTTCCGCCGCCGCCGCTTCCCGCTGCGCCTTCGCCTCGGCCTCAAGCTCCGCTTTGAGCTGGCGGATGCGTGCGCGTCGGGTCTCGGCGCGCTGCAGTTCCGTCGGCAACTCGTCGCCGCGCCGGCCCTTGCCGTAGCGTGCGTCTTCTTCGCCGTCCGCCTGCTCGGCCGCCTGCAAGAGCTTCGCGATTTGCTCGCTCAGCTCGTCGTCTCGCTTCTTCATGTACGCGTAGCTCATCGCCTTGTGCTTCGACGCGTTCGCCTTCAGCTTCGTTCCATCGAGCGACACGTGGCCCAGCTTCACCAGCCCGGCCGCCTGGCACAGCTTGAGAACCTGCAGGAACAGCCCCGCCAGCGCCTCCAGATGGATGCGTCGGAACTCGCTGATGCAAGAGTGATCAGGTTGCGTGTTTCCCGTGATCACCCGGAACGCGATGTCTTCGTGGCACCGTTTCTCGACCTTTCGCGACGACGGCACCCCCACGCTGTACGCATAGAGCAAGAGCGCCACCATCATCTTCGGATGGTGTGGCGGGTAGCCCCGCATCTCCCGTTCGTAGTGGGTCAGGATCGGCCCCAGCTCCAGCTCGTCCACGACGTCCAGGACGAACCGCGCCAAGTGCCCCTCCGGCAGCCAGTCCAGCGGCGACGGCGGGAACAACAGACTCTGGCCAGGATCCCACGGGCGATACGTCTTGCTCACGCCCGGAGAAGATCACGTTTTCGCCACGCACGTCGATCGCATGTGGCGCCCGCCCCGGCCTGAGCCCTGTCTGGCGGTTACTCCAACACGCTCCTAGCCCGCGTCGTGGTAACTCGGCAAGCGTGCCATCGATGACGCGTCCTCGTTTGCCGGCTGCGGCCGCAACCTTGTTGATCGCGATGACGGCCCACGCGGCTGTTCCCGAGGGGCAGCCGGAGAGCGTCGCCTACCCACAGCACCGCGCGTATGGGTACGGCAGCGAGCGGCAGCCGTACCGGGTGAGCTTTCACGCGCGCAACTGGTTCATCACCACCGACGACTACTACCTCTACGAGCCGGTGGCGGGCGCCGAAACGCCGGCGACCGCGCCGGTCGTGGTGTTCTTCCAGGGCTTCGTGATCGACGGGCCCTGGCAGGTCGACCGGCTCATCCGCCACCTGGCGCGCAGCGGGATCACCGTCGTGTACCCCACGTACCTAAACATGGTGACCAACGTGTGGAGCTTCGCCGACTGGGTGGAGCGGAGCACCGGCAGCATCCAGGACGCCCTGGCCGTGCTCGGACGCCCGGGCCACGTCACGGTCGAACGAGACTCGGCGGGGCAGCCGAAGCTGGCGTTCGTGGCCCACTCGATCGGCAGCTACGTGGCCAGCTTCGTGGCGGAGCGCGCCGCCGACACGGGCGAGATTCCCCGACCGCGGGTGCTCGCGTTCATGGACCCGGCCGGGTTCGACTACAAGCCGTACCTGGGCATCGACACCGAGCGACTCGGTGACCTCGACGCCGCCACCGACGTGATCATGCTGTCCGCCGAGGACGAGCTCTTCGACGAGCAGGGGCTGGTGACGACGAACTCGCAGCATGCCGTGCAGGACCTCGTCGACCACCTTCCGGTCGACTGCGAGCGGCTGAGCGCGTGGGTGATCCCCTCCGACGTGGAGGACGAGACCGCGCTGGTGTCGGATCACTACGGCGGCCCGCAGACGCACCAGGTGTTCGACGCGGTCGACTGGTGGGGCTACTGGCCGCAGCTCAGCGCGCACCTGAAGTACGCGTTCTGGGGCACCTACGGCAGCTTCACCCACGCCGGCGGTCTGTACGCCGGGAGCTGGCGCGACAAGAACGGCGACTTCGACCGACCGATCGAGCCCCGCCTGCCCCACCCGATGTATCCGGCCGGCTACGCCTGCCCGTGACGCGCGCCTGACGAGCGCCTGACGAGCGCTACCGCTTCTCCGGCGCGTTGCCGTACGTTCGCGGCGACAACGGCATTTCGCTAGAGTCGTACGCATGAAGATCGCCGTGCTGGGGGCGGGCGGTGGCCTGGGGCGCAACGTCGTCGACGCGGCGGGTGCGGCCGGGCACCAGGTGGTGGCGCTCGTGCGCGATCCCCGGCGCGTCGAGCTACCTGCCCGTGTGACGACCGTGGCCGGCGATGCCACGCGCGCCGACGACGTGGCGCGCGCCATGGACGGGGCGGACGCCACGATGTTCTGCGTGAACCCACCGTTCGCCACGTGGATGACGACGTTCCCGCCCCTCCTCGAGGCGGCGATCGCTGCGGCCAGGAAAACCGGGACGCGCCTGATCTTCCCGGCCAACGTCTGGATCTACGGTCCGGGCCGTGCCGGCGAGCTGATCGGCGAGACGCACGCGGCCGCGCCGACCTCGAAGCGAGGCACGCTCCGCGCCGCGATGGAGCTGGATCTCCGTGGCGCGGGCATCCGCCACGCGATGGTCCGGCTGCCCGAGTTCTACGGCCCCAGCGTCACCACGTTGACCGCGCGCGTCTTCCGCGCTGCGCTGGCGGGCGAGCGCACGCTCTGGCCCGGTCGACTCGATGCCGCCATCGAGCTGGTCTACATGCCCGATGCCGCGCGCGCGCTCGTCGAAGTGGGAGTCGCCGCCGGCTGCGATGGGGAGGTCTTCCACCTGCCCGGCGCACCCACCACGCCGCGCGAGCTCGTCGAGCTCGTGTACCGGGCGGCGGGCGCGACGCCGCGCGTGACCGGCGTGGCGACCTGGATCCTGTCACTCGCCGGCGTGTTCGATGCGACGGTCCGCGGCGCCGCCGACATCGGTCACCTGTGGACCTACCCGATCCTGCTCGACGGCGCGAAGTTTCGCGCGCGCTTCGCCGAGATATCGGTCACTCCGCTCGCCGACGCGATCGCCTCGACGATGAGCTGGCACCGCGCGCGTCCCGAGCTCCGCCTGCAGGGTTGAGCGGCAGGCGCCGTCAGCGCGATCGCGTCGAGCGCCGCCCTAGGCGACGTGCTTGAAGAAGAACGTCGTCCCGCAGAGCGCGCCGGTCGGCATCAAGGCGTATCCGGGCACGACGCCAACCCGCGTCCACCCCGCCCGCGCATAGAGCCGCTCGCACCCGGTGGCACTCGCTGTCGTCCTCGCGCAGCGCGACCGCGCGCTGCACGTGCCGGTAGCACTGCTCGACCGCGCTCGCCTCGGGCGGCCGGAACGAGAAGCTCTGCGCGATCACGCAGGCCATCCACGCGTGCGCCAGCGCGAGCTCGGGGTCGAGCGCGAGTGCGCGCTCGAGACAGGCGTGCGCGGCGGCGTTGTCCTCGGGCGAGAAGCGGTGG
>JBKJOI010000684.1:0-3660 GCA_046595695.1 Haliangiales bacterium
CGAGCCGCCCGAGCCGCCCGAGCCGCGCGTGCCGCCCGGCGCTCCGCCGCGCCGGCCGCCGGCCGCGCCACCCCCGCCCGAGCCGCCGCCCGAGCGACCACGTCCGCCGCCCCCGCCACCGCCGCCACCCGGGCCACGGCCGCCGGGCTGCTCGAGGCTGCGCACGTACTCCATGAACGAGCCGCGGTCTTCCATGATGTTGTGGTAGCGACCGTCACGGTTGTCGCGTCCCCCACCGCCGCCGCGGCGCTGGTTGCCGACGTTGCTGTTGTTGTTGTTGCTGTTGCCGTCGGCCTGACCCTGGACGTTGCCCGCCCCGGTCTGCGGGCGCCGGCCGCCGCCACCGCGGCGACGCGCGTCCAGCCCGGCCGCGAGCATCTCGGCGACCAGCTGGCCGAGCTCGACGCCCTCGGTGCGCGCCTGCCAGAGCAGCTCACGGTGCAGCCCGCGCGACAGCTTGGCGCTCAGCTCGCCGCTCGCGCCCTCGTCCGAATCGAGCGCCGCGGGGGCCTTGCCGCCCTTCTCGCGGATGTTGGCCAGCTGGGCGTTGATCTCGTCCTCGAGCTTGCCGATGGCCTCGGCGCGCGAGGCGCCCTCGCAGGAGCAGTGCTCGAGCTCGGGCGCGCGTGCCACGAACACCGACTTCTCCACGTCGAACTGCACCAACACTCGATAATTCGTCGCCATTTCGCGGAGTGTGCGTGCCACCCACCCGGGTGTCAAGGCGCGCCCGAGATCGGGAGATCAGCGCTTGGAGATGCGCTGGCCCGACGCACCCAGGGCCGCCGCGACCGCGTCCTCGAAGCGCTCGACCACCTCGGTGCGGGTCTGATCGCCGCAGGCCCGGCGCCAGGCCGGCTCGGCGTCACCGGGCAGCCCGCTGAGCACCACCAGGACCGCGCCGGCGACCTTGCGGTGGTGCGCGAAGCTGCCGAGCGCCTCGAGCACTCGCTCGTCGGTGGCCTTGGTCAGCCCGGCACCGTCGACGATGACCGCCTTGGCGCCGACCCGGACCACCGAGAGCAAGAGCCGTCCGAACACGCTCTCCAGCACCGCGCGGTCGGGCTCACCGACGAGCAGCGTCACCGGTAGCTCGGGGGTGAGCATGACCAGCGGCGTGCCGCGCTCGAGCTCGTCGCGGTGACGCAGCCGCTGCGCCTCGGCGCGCGAGGTCGTGTAGCCCTCGAGCGCGAGCGCGCAGAACCAATCGAACAACGTGACCAGCGCGGCGCGCTCGGGCCCCGAGGCGGCCTGTTCTGCCAGGGCGTCGCGCAGGGCGAACACGAACGCGGACAGATCGAAGGCGCTCGAGCCCGCCATGCCGAACGAGCCACCGACGAAGGCGACGCGCTTCTCGGCCTCGCGCAGCGCGCCGTGGCCGGGCTCGGCGCCCGGCTCGCCCAGACCGGCCGCGAGCGCCTCGCACAGGCCCTGGGCCGCACCTCCAAGCTGATCGAGATCGACGACGCCCGGGAGACGGAGGCGAGATCCCTGGTACCGATCGAGCCAGCGCTGGATCAGCGCGGGTCGCCCGGCCGACAACGCGGCGGCGGCACCCACATAGAGACGGGCCGTGGCAGGCATTGCGTCCACGTACCGACTGTAGCTTGCGACCGACGACCGGTCCCGCCTAAAATCACGCCCGCAGATGCGAACCGTTTCCGTGGGGCTCACCGACGTCGGCAAGAAACGCCCCCACAACGAGGACGCGTTCGCGGTCGACGACGTCCTGGGCCTGTACATCGTCGCCGACGGCGTCGGCGGGCACGCCAAGGGCGAGATCGCGTCGAACGAATCGGTCGAAGAGGTGGCCATGTGGGTCCGGCGCCACCTGCCCGAGATCGACGCCGACCTGGCCAAGGGCGACCCCGAGTCGTACGGCCGCATCCGGCGCCTGCTCGAGAGCGGCGTGCAGTCGGCCTGCTACATGCTGTTCGCGCTGGCCGAGCAGGACCCCGAGAAAAAGGGTATGTCGACCACGATGAGCCTGCTGCTCACCCGCAACGGCCGCGCGTTCGTGGCCCAGGTGGGCGACAGCCGGGTCTACCGCCTGCGCGGCGAGGACCTCTCGCAGCTCACCGAGGACCACACGCTCATCAACTACAAGCTCAAGCACGGGCTCATCACCGCCGAGGAAGCCAGGACCTCGCAGGGCAAGAACGTGATCACGCGCGCGGTGGGCCACCGCGACTACGTGCAGGTCGACACCTTCGACGTCGCCGCCGCGCCGGGCGATCGCTTCATGCTCTGCACCGACGGGCTGCACGGCTACATCACCACCGACGACCAGGTGATCGAGCTCATGCGCGTCGACCCGATCGACTTCGCGGCCCGCCAGATGATCGACTTCGCCAACGAACGCGGTGGCAAGGACAACATCACGGCGGTCGTGGTCTCCGTCGACCCATGAAGTACCCACTGGTCCTGCTCGATCTCGACGGCACGCTGGTCGACAGCTTCGAGGACATCCGGGCCAGCCTGCACGCGGGGCTCGCGGCCATCGGCCTCGCGCACGACGGCGATCTCATGCCGCTCGTCCGGCAGGGCGCGCCGCTCGAGGAGCTGTACGCGCACGTGCGCGGCCCGCGGAGCACCGACGACTCCCCCGCCGACGCCGAGCGCCTCATCGCGTTCGCGCACGCCTACCGCGATCACTACCTGCCCCACTGCCTGACCACGACGCGCGCGTTCCCCGGCGTCGCCGACACGCTCGCGGCGCTGCGCGCGCTGCCCGGGCGCCCCGTCGTCGGCGTCGCGACCGCCAAGCGCAGCGAGACCGCGCGGCGCGTGCTCGAGGGCACCGGCCTGCTCCATTTGGTCGACGTGGTCGCCGGCTCGGAGGGCATCGCGTCCAAGCCGGATCCGGCGGTGCTGCACCGCGCGGCCGACCTGGCCGGGTTGCCGGTGGCGCGCGCGATCATGGTCGGCGACACCGAGCGCGACGTGCAGGCGGCGCGCGCCGCCGGCTGCGCGGCGGCGGCGGTGACCTACGGCGGCCAGACCGAGGCCCAGATGCGCGTGCACGCGCCCGACTACCTGCTCGGCGAGTTCGCGTCGCTGCTGGGCGTGCTGGGCGTCGCGTCGGGCGCGGGCGGCGGCGGCGGCGTGCCCAGCGGCGCCTGAATCCGCGGCGGCAGGCCGCCCAGCGACCACGAGGCGAGCAGCGCGTCGATCTCGTCGGCCAGGCGGCGCTGCTCGCGGTTGACCTGGATCACGGCGTTGCCGTCGCCGCGTTCGACCGCATCGGCGAGCTGCTCGAGCGCCTGCAACTCGGCCCCGGCCAGCACCAGCAGCTTCTCGTGCAGCGGCGCGCGCGCGCCCGGCGGCGGCACCAGACGCGCCAGGCCGAGCGCGAAGTCGCGGTAGCGCGGGATCGCCGTGGTGCGCAGCGCGGCCAGCAGCGCCTCGTCGGTGGTGTAGCGCTCGCCGGTGTTTGCCCGCACCGCGTCGAGCGCCTCGGCCTCGAGCTCGGCGAGCGGCGCCAGGCCCTTCAGGTAAGGCATGAGCACCAGGTCGATGGCGGCCCCGGCGTCGCCGATCTCGCGCGCGCGATCGGCGTCGGCCGCCTTGCGCCCGCAGCCAGCCAGCGCCGCGCAGGCAGCGGCCAGGAGCAGCAGCGCCGCGCGCGGCGACGCCCGTCTCACGCCGGTCCCGGCCACG
>JBKJOI010000012.1:0-6419 GCA_046595695.1 Haliangiales bacterium
CAAGCACTACATGCTCAAGGAGATCCACGAGCAGCCGCGCGCGGTCACCGACACGCTGCGCGGACGCCTGGATCTGCAGGAGCAGACCGCCATCCTCGACGACGTGCACCTCGATCCCAAGGCCATCAAGCGCATGTTTCTGGTCGCCTGCGGCACCAGCTACCACGCGTCCCTGGTCGGCAAGTTCCTCATCGAGAAGGCGGCGCGCATCCCGGTCGAGGTCGACCTGGCCAGCGAGTTCCGCTACCGCGACCCGGTGATCGGCCCGGGCGACCTGCTGGTGGCCATCTCGCAGTCGGGCGAGACCGCCGACACGCTCGCCGCGGTCAAGGAAGCCAAGGCGCGCGGCGCCAAGATCCTCGCCATCTCGAACGTCCTCGAGGCGTCGATCCCACGCGCGGCCGACCACTGCTTCTACACCCATGCCGGCCCCGAGATCGGCGTCGCCTCGACCAAGGCGTTCACCACGCAGCTGGTCAGCCTGGCGCTGCTCGCGCTCTACCTGGGCCGCAAGAACGGCACCATGGAGCGCGCGGCCGGCGAGCGCCTGGTCGAAGAACTCCTGCACCTGCCCGCCAAGATGAAGGAGGTCGTGGACCACGCGGCGCAGCTGCAGGTGATCGCGCGCCGCTACGGTCACGCCAAGGGCTTCCTCTTCCTCGGCCGCGGCAACCTCTACCCGATCGCCCTCGAGGGCGCGCTCAAGCTGAAGGAGATCTCGTACATCCACGCCGAGGGCTACGCCGCCGGCGAGATGAAGCACGGGCCCATCGCGCTCATCGATCACGAGCTGCCCGTGGTCGTGCTGGCGCCCAAGAACACCAACTACGACAAGACCATCTCGAACCTCTCCGAGGTGCGCGCGCGCGAGGGCAAGATCATCGTCGTCGCGACGCGCGGCGATCACGAGATCGGCAACTTCGCCGAGGACGTCGTGTTCATCCCCGAGACCCTGCCCGAGCTCCAGCCGATCCTCGCCACGCTCCCGCTGCAACTCCTCGCCTACCACGTCGCCGACCTCAAGGGCACCGACGTGGACCAGCCGCGCAATCTCGCGAAGTCAGTCACGGTCGAGTAGGGGACACTCTCCGCTTTCCAAGGGGCCGATATCGATGACGTTTCTGACGCATGTGCGCAGTGCTCACATTTCCATCCTCCTTTTCACGTTCGCGGTCAGTTGCGGCGGCGGCTCGAGCAGCAGCAGCGCCGCCGAGCCGGGCAGCACGCACGTCACGCCCCCCGGCGAGGACGGCGATCCTGGCGCGGTCGGTACGGCCGAAGGTGACGCGGGCACCGGCGCCGCCGCCGCGGCCGACGCGGCCCCGCCGCGCGCGCCGGTCGTCTTCCTGCTCAAGAACGACGGCAAGTCGGATCTCACCTTCGCCCTCGACAAGGGCTGGGGCGGCGCGATCTTCGCGTACTCGGGGAAGCCGCCCAAGGCCAAGACCGTGCTGGTCTTCCCGCGCTACTGCACCGGCGCGTGCGACGCCGCCGGCGGCGAAGGCGCCGAGGCCTGCCCGATCTGCAAGGAGGCCGACTCGCCCAAGGAGCGCCAGCAGCAGGAGAAGGCCGAGACGTTCCGCCAGGTCGTGCCCGCGGGCCAGACCTTCGAGCTCGAGTGGGACGGCCAGGTGCTTGCCTACGAGAAGGCGTCCAAGGAGATCCGCGGCAAGAACAAGAAGTGCGAGTGCTTCAAGAAGGCCGCGCCCGAGGTCGCCGAGTACACCGTGCGCGCCTGCGGCCTGCGCACCTCGGCCGAGGTCGGCAAGAACTCCAAGATGGAGTGCGTCGAGGCGCAGGTCACGCTGCCCGCGGCAGAAGGCACCAGCACCGACGTCGTGCTGACGTTCGGCGCCGCGAAGTCTCCCGACAAGAAGTCGAAGTAGGGCGGCGCACATGGCCGGGCGCAAGCGCACGACCGGAACGACCGGCGCGCGCGTGCGCACGCGCGCCGCCGCGGGCGCGAGTACGACCCTCACGCACTTCGACGCCGCCGGCGCGGCGCGCATGGTCGACGTCGGCGCCAAGCCGGAGACCGCGCGTGTCGCAACCGCGACCGGCGCGGTCGAGATGCAGCCGTCGACGCTGCGCCTCGTCGCCGCGGGCAAGCTCGGCAAGGGCGACGTGCTCGCGG
The DNA here is from genome assembly GCA_046595695.1 of Haliangiales bacterium. Taxonomy (GTDB): domain Bacteria; phylum Myxococcota_A; class Polyangia; order Haliangiales; family SHYZ01; genus JBKJOI01. The sequence goes on from JBKJOI010000012.1 coordinate 2,135, forward strand.
TCGCGCGGCTCGCCGCGCTGCAAGGCCTCAAGCGCACGGCGGAGCTGATCCCGCTCTGCCATCCGCTCCGCATCGTGGGCTCCGAGGTCGAGCTGCGCCTCGACCGGCGCCAGGCGCGCGTGCAGATCCGCGCCACGGTGCGCGCGTTCGACCGCACCGGCGTCGAGATGGAAGCGCTGACCGCGGTGTCGATCGCCGCGCTGACCGTCTACGACATGTGCAAGTCGGTCGACCGCGGCATGCGCATCGTCGACGTACAGCTCGACGCGAAGGCGGGCGGGAAGTCAGGAACGTGGAAGCGGAGCGGCTGAGCCCGCGCCGCGCCGCCCCGCCGCCGCGCCGCCCCGCGAGTCAGTCCTCCGTCACGCTCACGCCAGGTCGAACAGCAGCACCTCGGCCGGCTCGCTCGCCACGATCTCGAGCTTCGACTCGTCTGACACCGACGCGCCGTCGCCCGGCTTGAGCACGGTCGTCCCGTTCACGCTGAGCGCGCCGCGCGCGACCTGCACCCAGGCGTGCCGGCCGGGGGCGAGCTCGTAGGTCGCCTTCTCGCCCGGCGCGAGGATGGCCGCGAACACCAGCACGTCCTGGTGCACCTTGAGCGCGCCGTCGCGAGCGTCCTTCGCCGCGACCGCGTGGAAGCCACCCGCGAGCTGCTCGGGCTCGAAGTGCTTCTCCTCGTAGCTCGCCGGCAGCCCCCTGCTCTCGGGCACGATCCAGATCTGCAGGAAGTGCACGGGCTCGGTCTTCGAGTGGTTGAACTCGCTGTGCTGCACGCCGGCGCCCGCGCTCATCCGCTGCACGTCGCCGCGCCGCAGGACCGAGCCGGTGCCCAGGCTGTCCTTGTGCTCGAGCGCGCCGTCGAGGACGTAGGAGATGATCTCCATGTCGCGGTGGCCGTGGGTGCCGAAGCCGGCGCCCGGGGTCACGCGATCCTCGTTGATGACGCGCAGGGCGCGGAAGCCCTGGTTCTCGGGGTCGTGGTAGTCGCCGAAAGAGAAGGTGTGCCGGCTGTCCAGCCAGCCGATCCGGGTGACGCCGCGTTGCCGGGACTTCCTCGTGGTGATCATGGCTTCTTGCCTCCGCGTCGTTACCAAAGCATGAAGCACGCCATCGCCCAAGTCCGCGGATTCGCGTGCCCGCGCGCGCCCCAGCGTCCGCCCCACCGTATCAAGATGATAGGCCGCTCTCTCGCGCCGAGACGCTGCCTGGGCTATGATCGCGCGGCATGGCTCACCCGCAGCGCGCACCGTCGGGACCGAGCGAATCGACGATCCTGCACGCTCGCGTGGTCGTACTGGGCTCGGGGATCGCCGGTCTGGCCGCGGCGCTGCAGGCGGCGCGCCTGGGCACCGATGTGCTGGTGATCGAAGGCGGCCCGGGCGGCACGCTGTTCAACGCGCCCGAGGTCGACGACTTTCCCGGCCTGCCCGCTGCCGCCACCGGGCCGAGCGTGATCGAGCGTGCGCGCGCCCAGGTCGAGGCCGCCGGCGTGCGCTTCGTCCGCGGCCAGGTCGCGCGCGTGCACCTCGAGCGCGAGCCGTTCAGCGTCGACACCGACGCCGGGCGCACCATCACCGCCGATGCCCTTGTGCTCGCCACCGGTGGGCGCGCGCGCCGGCTGGGCGTGCCCGGCGAGGACGCGCTGCGCGGCTACGGCGTCTCCGACTGCGCGACCTGCGACGGCTTCTTCTGCACCGGCCAGGACGTGCTCGTGGTCGGCGGCGGCGACACCGCGCTCACCGACGCGCTGCACCTGACCCAGCACGCGGCGCGCGTGACCCTCGCCCACCCGGGCGCCGAGCCGAGTGCGCAGCACGCGCTGATCGTGCGTGCGCGCGCCAACCCCAAGATCACGTGGCTGCCGTGCGCGCGCGCCATCCAGGTCCACGGCGAGCCAGGCCAGGGCGGCGTCACCGGCGCCACGCTGGTCGACGAGCGCAGCGGCGAGGCGCGCCGCATCGCCTGCCAGGCGCTGTACGTCGCGGTCGGACGCGAGCCTGCCACGGAGCCGTTCCACGGCCAGCTCGAGCTCGACGGCGCCGGCTACGTGGTGCGTCCGGCGGGCTGGTCGGCGGCCACCAGCCGCCCCGGCGTCTTCGCCGCGGGCGAGTGCGCCGACGCACGCTACGGCCAGGCGATCACGGCGGCCGCGCTCGGCTGCATGGCGGCGTGGGACGCGACCCGCTGGCTGGCGACGAACGAGCAGCAGCGCGCGGCGCGCAGCGTCGTAGGATAGTAGCCGCGCGCGCGGCGAGCGCGCGGCGAGCGAGACGCGAGAGGGACACATGGCGACCGAATCAAAGGACGGCGGAGGCGGAGGCGGCAACGGCGCCACGGGCGTGGGCACGAGCGCGCGCGCGCCCGGCGTGGTCCTGCCGACCGGCGGCGGCGATCGCCTGAAGGCGATGGTCGAGACGCTCGCGGGCGTGAACATCTTCAGCGGCCTGCCGCCCGCGCACCTGCGCCGCATCGCCGAGATCGGCACCGAAGAGGCGCACCCGCACGGCGGCACCATCTTTGCCGAGGGCGAGCCGGGCATGAAGTTCTACCTGATCCTCGACGGCGCGGTGCGCATCAGCCGTATCGTCCCGGGCATGGGCGAGGAGGCGCTCGCCATCCTGCGCAGCGGCAAGTACTTCGGCGAGATGTCGCTCATCGACGACTCGCCGCGCTCGGCGCACGCGCTCGTCCACGAGAAGTGCCGGCTGTTCGTGATCTCCAAGCGCGACCTCGAGGACCTGCTGTTCGTCGATCGCGACCTGGCCTACGAGCTCTTGTGGAACTTCGTCCGCACGCTCACCGGTCGCCTGCGCGAGACCAACGACAAGATGACGTTCCTCGCCACGTCGAACAAGTTCTGATCGCCCCCGTGACCGAGCCCCGAGCCCGCTTGCCTGTCGTACCCACGCTCGTCGCGGCGCTCGTCGCCGTGGCGGCGCCTGTGTCGGCGCACGCCGAGGTCACCAAGGCGCGGCTCGCCGTCGGCGGCGGGGTGCGGCTGAATTTCGGCGAGCTCGGCGAGGACTTCGGCTGGGGCTGGCAGCTCGCCTCCTTCGAGGCGTCCCTGCAGCCGCTCTCGCTGCTGCGCGGCGCGCTGCGCATCGGCCCCGGCTGGTGGACCATCATCAGCAGCTACGGCGCGACCTCGGCGATGGCGGTGAACCGGAACGTGAGCCTCCTGCAGATGGGCCTGGGCCTGCGTGCCTCGCTGTCGCTGCCGCTGTTCGGCCTGCCGACCTCGGTGCACACGCAGATCGGCGGCGAGCTGCTGCGCGCCTCGCACCCGGTGCCTCCCGATCAGGACGACACCTACTTCGGCCTCGCGGTGCAGCTCGGCCTCGAGTACGACACCGGGTCGTTCCTGTGGGGCGTGCAGGCGAACGTCGACCCGCTGATCGCGGGGCCGACGGGCGTCTACGTGCTCGTCTTCATCGGGCTGGGGAGCCGCTGATGGCGTCGCCGGGCGAACCCGACGATCCGCTCGTGGGGCCGCTCCTGGGCGTCGCCGACGCCATCGGCGGCCTCATGGAGTTCTGGGGCTTCAAGCGCGCGATGGGCCGCATCTGGGCGGTCCTGTACCTGTCGCCGCAGCCGCTGTCCGCGCAGGAGCTGGGCGACCGGCTGACCATGAGCGCGGGCGCCATCTCGATGACCACGTCGGAGCTGCTCAAGTGGGGCGTGGTCAAGAAGGTGTGGAAGCCGGGCGACCGTCGCGACTACTTCGAGCCCGAGACGTCGATCTGGAAGATGGTCACGCGCGTCTTCCGCGAGCGCGAGCTCGCGCAGGTGGGCACGTCGATCGAGACCTTCGAGGCGACGCTCAAGGCGATCGCGGCGGCGGCGCGCTCGGCCAAGCCCGACGAGAAGAAGCGGCTCAAGTTCGCCAGCGAGCGCCTCGAGATCCTGCTCGGCCTGGCGCGCGTGGGCGAGTCGCTGATCCGGGCGATGGTCGCGGGCGAGCGGATCGATCCGACGCCGTTCGTGAAGCTGTTCTCGGGCGACAAGTAGCCCGAGCGACAAGCGCCGGGCGACAGGTCGCCGGATCGCCACCTGCAAGGCCAGGATAGGCCCGCCAGCTTGCAATAGATGCGGCTACATGTAAGGTGCGCCACGTCAGGAGCGAGACGTGAAGCGTGTGATGCAGGTTCTCATGATCGTCGCCGGGGCGGCCTGGCTGGGCGCGTGCGCTAGCACCGAAGGCACCGTCGACGATCGCGCTGACGCCGCCGAGCTGCTCGACGGGCCCGACGCCAACGAGTCCGACGGTGCGCCCGACGCCGAC
>JBKJOI010000089.1:0-2728 GCA_046595695.1 Haliangiales bacterium
GCCCGCACCTAGCGCCTTGGCCCTAGCGCCTCGGTGGCTCGCGGCCTCAGGCGGACGAACGCGTGCCAGCGTCGTGTGAGACCAAGCGGTGCCAAGGAGGCCGCGGGAGCCGTACTCCTGTACGGTGACCAAGGCCGACGCCGGCAGCGCGCAGGTATCGCGCGACGATGGGATGCGTTCGCTAGGTGTAGTCCTTCTCCATGCGCTCCTGATCCTCTTTGCAGCGGATACAGAGCGTGGTCTCGGGGCGAGCCTCGAGACGCTTGATCGAGATCGGCTCATCGCATGACTCGCACATGCCGAAGGTGCCGTCCTCGATCTTGGCGAGCGCGTGATCGATCTTCTTGAGGAAGGTCTTCTCACGACCCCGCAGCCGGAACTGGAACGACTGCAGGTATTCGCTGGCTGCGAGATCCATCTCGTCGGGGAGGTCATCCACGTCGAGAGTCATGTCCTCGTTGAGCGTCTTCTTCGCATTCTTGAGGACGGAGTCTTTCTTCTCCTCCAGTATCTGCTTGAAACGCTTGAGATCTTTCTTCTTCAGCGGATTGGCTGTGGTCGACACTTGACCTTACTCCCTGGCTGGGATCGAAGGGCCCTTGAGACTAAGTTCGCCCCCGTTCGCGGTCAAGGGATGAATTGTTTCCGCCGAACAGAAACCCCAACAGCCGCCATATTTTAGCTATTCCGCAAAACTCCATGCAGATTGAAATCCAGCACCTCGCGGGTGGCCGCATGGATATCGACGAGCCGACCCTGCTCCGCGCGGGTCAGCAGGCCATCAACCAGCTCCTTCACGGTGCCCATCGTCATGTGCGCGCGCAGCGCGAGATCGCCGGGTCGCACGATGCCGAGCACCAGGCCGGTCTCGAGCGCGTGCTGGATGAGCTCGAGCAAGCGGCCGAAGAACTCGGCGCGCTTGCGATCGAAGTCATCGCCCGGACCGCCCGTCTCGCGCAGCAGGATGCGCGAGAGATCGGCGTTCGACAGCAGCGTGGCGATCACGTGGTGAACGATCGACGTGAGCTGCTCGGGCACCGGTTGCGCGCCCGCCGAGACGTCGACCACGCGCACCTCGCGCGTCATCAGCGCAAAAAAATCTTCGAGCAGCTCATCGAAGATTGCGCGCTTCGAGACGAAGTAAAGATAGAAGGTGCCGCGCGCGATCCCCGCCGCATCGATGATGTGAGCGATGCTGGAGGCGTGATACCCATGGGTCGAGAACACGCGTCTAGCGGCATGTAGCACCTGTTCGCGGCGTTCTTCGCGTTTCAGCTGCGCGCGTCGCACGCGCCCATCTTCGGCACGAGGACGTCGCGAACGCGCGGCGCCCGAGGTATTCTTCGGCGGCTGCTTACGCGTGTGTGACACCGTGGACTCGAATTAGCACGAGACGTACGCCTTGACACACAAATTCCCAGCCAACTACAATGGCTCACACGCCTTTTCGCGCGAGGTCACATGGCAGGCTCCGATAAAAGGAAGCAGTCCCTCTACTTCCCCGAAGACATGCTCAAGGAGATCCAGGACGAAGCTACGCGGCAAGACCGCTCGCTATCGTGGATCGTTCAGAAGGCCTGGAAGATCGCGCGCAAGGAGATCATGAAATATCCGAGCGTGAACGAGTTCCCGGGCGAAGAAGACGAGCGCGAGGCCGGGAACGAGTCGTAGTAGTCTCTCACCGTGGTTCGTGAAGGCTACGCTGTCGCCATCGACGGCTCTCCCATCTATTATCGGGTCCTCGGCAACGAGGGCGGGCCGGCGCTTGCGCTCTGCGACGGCATCGGGTGTGACGGGTACGTCTGGAAGTACCTGATACCCGAGCTGTCGGCAGACTACCGACTCATCCATTGGCACTACCGTGGCCATGGCCGTACGCCCGCGCCCCGCGATCGGCGGCGGCTCGGCGTGCCCGATCTCGCCGACGATCTCGCCGCCGTCCTCGATGCGACCGACACGCCGCGTGCGGCGCTGCTCGGCCATTCGATGGGCGTGCAGGTGTGCCTCGAAGGCTACCGGCGGCACCGCGAGCGCATCTCCGCGCTCGTCCTCATGTGCGGGTCGTACGGTCATCCGCTGCGCACGTTCATGGGGCGAGCGACCATGGAAGGGCTCCTTCCGTGGGTGTCGTTCCTCGTCGGACGGACGCCGAAGCTGACCTCGATGGTCCTGCGCTACGCGTTGCCGACGCGGCTCGCCTATCAAATGGCGGCGCGTATGGAGATCAACGGCGACCTCGTGGCCGTCGACGACTTCATGCCCTACCTCGAGCACATCGGGAACCTCGATCCCACGCTCTTCCTGGGCATGCTCGCGCAAGCGGGCCGGCACAGCGCGCGAGAGATCTTGCCGACGGTGGAAATTCCGACGCTGGTGGTCGCGGGCGGTCAGGACGGCTTCACGCCGGCGCGGCTGTCCGAGGAGATGCACGATCTCATCCGTGGCTCCGAGCTGCTCATGATCGACGACGGCTCACACACCGCGCCGATCGAGCGGCCGGATCTCGTGTGCCGTACCGTGCACCGCTTCCTCGACGAGCGGCTCGCCGGTGACCCGGCGGCACGTGCTGGAGTGACGGCGACGCGCGCAGCGCGCTAATATCGAGGCGTGGACGAAGGCTGGCTGGTCGACCGACTGTCGCACGAGGGGCTCCTGCCCCCCGATCGATTGGCGGCGGCGCGCGCGCGGCAGGACGCCGAGGGCGGAGATCTCGCGGCGCACCTGTTCG
>JBKJOI010000117.1:0-3097 GCA_046595695.1 Haliangiales bacterium
CGGGGCGCGACGCGGCGGCAGGCGGGCGGCCCGCGCGGGGAGGGCGGCGGCGCGGCGGGAGCGGCGCGCGAGCTACGGCGCGCGCTCGATCGCTTCCTGCTCGAGCCAGCCGAGCACCTCGGTCTTTTGCGCCGGCGTGAACTCGGGCGGGCCGGCCGGCGAGTGCGCGTGCGTGTACAGCACGCTGGTCGCGGGCGTCGTCATGTTGACCATGGCGCTGGTCGTGATCGCCGCGTAGTAGCCGGTGTCGCCGCCGGCACCGAGGAAGCCGGTGGCGAGCGGCGTCGCGCCCGAGTGGCAACCGCCGCAGGCGGTCAGCATCGGCTTCACGTTCTCGGTGAAGAGCTCTTGAGCGGTCAGACCCGCGGGGCCGTCGTCATCACCACCTGGATCGCCACCGATTTCCACCATCGAGCCGGTGCAGGCGACAGTCAGAAACGAAAGTGCGATCAACCATGCGAAACGGGGTCCGGGGACAGCGAAGGAGGTCCGAGCGATCATGGCGAGTCCTTGATACAAGGTCCATGCCGCGCCCCGGCATCGGCTATGTCATTGAAATGTCATGGATTGGCTGGTGACGCTGGCGCTCCGAAAGCGGGCCAGAAACTACAGCCTGGGAGGTCCGCCCCCCGGGTCAGCTCCCCGCATCAGCCCAGCTCGGTCAGCACCGCGGCCAGCTGCTGCTGTGCTTGCTGCAAGCCAGCGTCGGCGTTCCCGAAAACCACGACGGCCACGCCGCCGGCTCGCCGCGCGAGCGTGACCGTGCCGACCGGAAAGCGGAGACGCACATCCTTCCAGGTCTCGGGTGGCTGCGCGCCCGGCATCTGCAGCGCGCCGTCGACCATGACGATCATGCCGGGAAGACCGCGCGCGGCGAGCGTTTCGAGAAGCAGCTTCCAGCGCACCTGCGCGATCGGCACGACGACTTCCATCCCCATGCGGGCCAATCTATCGATAAAGTGAGGCCGATGTCACCTGCGCGCGGCGTGAGCACCATGACGAACCCGTTCGATGAGCCGTATGGTGGCGGTGCGACCGAGTACGAGCGCTACCTGCGCACGCCCGAGCTGCTGCGCCTGCAGAAGCCGCCCGCCGAGCGCTCACACCCCGACGAGCTGTTCTTCCAGGCGATGCACCAGACCGAAGAGCTGTGGATGAAGTGCATGATCCACGACCTCGGCGAGGCGGTGGTAGCGCTCGCCGCCGATGATCACGCCGGGTCGCGGCGCGCGATCGATCGCGCCACGTCGGCGGTCGAGGTGATCGAGCGCCAGCTCAAGCTCTTCGAGCACATGCTGCCGGCCGCCTACCTCACGATCCGTGCCGGTCTCGGCAAGGGCAGCGGGATGGACTCGCCCGGCTTCGTGCGGCTGAACGCCATCGCGCCGATCATCTGGGAGCACTTCGAGCGCGCGCTCGGGCGCGCCGGCGTGGAGCTCATCTCGATCTACCAGGAGCCGAGCGCGCACTCGGGGCTGCTCTCGGTCGCCGAGGGCCTCACGTCCTGCGACGCGGGGATGCAGCGGTTCAAGCGCGAGCACATCATGGTGGTGCGTCGGATCATCGGGATCGGCACGGCGTCGCTGCGCGGCAACCCGATGGAGCTGCTCGAGCGCAGCGCCCAGCTCACCTACTTCCCCATGCTCTGGGCGGTGCGCGATCGCCTGTTCGTCGACTTCAAGGTCGGGCCGCCGATCGGCTGAAGAGCGTCGGGGCCGGACGCCCCGGGCTGCATTCGTTAAGTTCTTACTTCATCTAACTTCTCTTGTACCCCCCATTACATAGATAGCGGACCTGGGTATGCTGCGTGCCTCTTCAAGGAGGTGCCGCAGTGAAGCTCAGCAAAGCTCTGGTCCCGATGCTCCTGATCGTTCTGGCCGCCTGCGGCCCCACCTCACGCGATGACGGCAATGGCGGCGGCGGTGACGACGACGGCGACGACGACAGCTCCGGCGGCTTCGTCGACGCCGCGCCGTTCGAGGAAGGACCGGACGCGGGCATGCAGGCCGCGTGCGAGCAGATCGACTTCCTCTTCGTGATCGACGACTCGGGCTCGATGGGCGAGGAGCAGGACAACCTGGCCGCGAACTTCCCGGCGTTCGTGAGCGTGATCGATGCGTTCATGACCGCGCAGGGCACGCCCATCGACTATCGCATCGCGATCACGACCACGGGGCGCGACCTGACGTACACCGAGGATCTGCCCCCGATCGTGCTGCCGATCCCGATTCCAGGTTTCCCGAACGGGATCGACCCGCCGCCCATCTCGATGAGCCAGACCGGCCCCGACGGCGAGCTCGTCCAGGGCTGCGGCATGCCACGCAAGTGGATCGAGCGCGCCGATCCGGGCGTGGCCACGACGTTTGCGTGCGCGGCCGACGTCGGCGTCGGCGGCTCGAGCACCGAGATGCCCCTCTACGCCACCAAGCTGGCGCTCGGCGATCGCGTGACCACCGGCAACATGCCCAACGCCGGCTTCCTGCGCGAGAACGCCCTGCTCGCCGTGATCATCCTCTCCGACGAGAACGACTGCTCGCGCGAGGACAACAACTTCACCAGCACCACCGCGGGCGGCGTCTGCGCTGACGCCGAGCTGCGCCCGGTCGCCGACTACGTGGCCTTCCTGGACACCGTGAAGGGCGCGCGCGGCCGCTGGGCCACCGCCGTCATCGCCGGCGACACCGACTGCAGCTCCGACTTCGGCGACGCCGTGCAGGCGACGCGCCTGCAGCAGTTCGTCGAGCAGACCGGGGAGAACGCGATCTTCAGCTCCATCTGCGCTGGTGACCTGGCCACCGCGCTCATGGACGCGATCGAGACCTTCGACGCCGCGTGCCAGAGCTTCCCGCCGATCGGGTGAGTCGGGCCCGGCAGCCAGCCGCGCCACGCTACGACTCGGCCGAGGGCTCGACGCCCACTTCGTCGTCCAGCCATCTCCGTGCGGTTCCAGCGGCCACCAGAAAATCGTGGTGGTTGAAGCACACGACGTAGTCGTTCGCGTCGTCCGTGACGAGAAACTCGAAGCGTCGGCTTTCCTCCAGGATCTTCACAAGGTCCCTAGCTGGCTCGATCAGATATCCCAGATGCCCCCCCGATT
>JBKJOI010000237.1:0-3031 GCA_046595695.1 Haliangiales bacterium
GGCTCGCGAACACGACGGTGTGGAACGCATCGCCGCTGGCGAGCGCGGCGGCGAGCGCCGCCTGCGCGCCGGGCAGATCGAGGCGCACGAGCGCACCGGGATCGCCGGCCGCGCCCGGCGTGCACGCGAGCACCGCGGCGCGCGCGTCCTCGAGCAGGTTGGAGCGTGGGTGCCGCTTCGCCAGCGCACCGAGCGCGAGCCGGGCCGCGCCGCAGTCGGCGCGCGCGACCTGCGCGAGCGTCAGGTAGTAGTGCGCGGCCTCGGCGTTGGCGGGCGTGGCGTCGGCCAGGTAGCGCTCGAACGCGGCGATCGCCGCGTCCGCTTGCCCGGCGCGCCACGCCGCCAGGCCGCGCTCGTACTCGGCGTCGTCCTCCCCCTGCCCGCCTGCCTCGGCGCGGGCGCCGGCGCGCGGCCCGCACGCCGCGAGCACCAGCGCCAGCCCGACCGCCACCGCGAGCAGGCCACCCGCCACGGCCCGCGCCGCGGGGCTATTCAAACAGGACCTTCACCCGCTCCAGGAAGCGGCGCCGCCGCGGCTGCGAGCGCGCCTCGCCGCCGTGCGCCGCGAGCTCCTCGAGGAGGGCGCGCTGCCGATCCGAGAGCTGCGTGGGCGTCTCGACGACCAGCCGGACCAGCTGATCGCCGCGCACCTGCCCGCCGTCGCGCGGGATGCCCTTGCCGCGCAGCCGGAACACGCGCCCCGACTGGGTGCCCTCGGGCACGCGCATCTTGACCTTGCCGTCGAGCGTCGGGACCTCGACCTGCGAGCCGAGCGCCGCCTGCGTGAAGCTGATCGGGACCTCGCAGATCACGTCGACGCCGTCACGCTTGAACAGCGGGTGCGGCTGGACGCGCAGGATCACGTGCAGGTCGCCGGGCGCGCCGCCGCGCCGGCCCGGCTCGCCCTCGCGCGGGACCATGCGCACGCTGCCGTCCTTGGAGCTCGGGTGCACCTTCACGGTGAACTCGCGCTCGATGGGCCGCAGCCCGGCGCCCTCGCAGGTCGGGCACGCAAAGGCGACGACCTTGCCCGCGCCCGCGCAGGTCGAGCACGGCCGCCCGACGTTGAGCAGGCCGCTGCCGGCGCGGATCTCGCCCTTGCCGTGGCAGGCCGCGCAGGTGCGCAGGCCGCCCTGCTTGGCGCCGGTGCCGCCGCACGGCTCGCAGTCGCGCCGGGTCGGGAAGCGGATCGTCTTCTCGCAGCCGAACGCGGCCTCCTCGAAGCTGACCTCGAGCGTGTAGCGCAGGTCGCGCCCGGCGGCGCGCCGCTTGCGGCCGCCGAAGACGTCGGAGATCAGGCCCTCGAAGACCTCGGCCACCGAGCCGAAGCCGGCCCCGCCGGCGCTCACGCCCGGGCCGCCCGCGTGGCCGAAGCGATCGTAGTGCGCGCGCCGCTCGGGCTCGGAGAGCACCGCGTAGGCCTCGTTGATCTCCTTGAAGCGGTCCTCCGAGTCGGGATCGTCAGGGTTCTTGTCGGGGTGCCACTGCATCGCCAGGCGGCGGTACGCACGCTTGATCTCGGCGAGCGGCGCGCCCCGGGCCACGCCCAGCACCTCGTAGTAGTCGCGATCGGGTCGGTTCGCCATCCTGCGTCGCCGCTCCTACGAGCCGCCGGCCTGCGCGTAGATGAGCTCGCCGATCTTCTGCGCCGAGGCCTCGAGCCGGGACAGCGCGCCGCGCACCACGTCGGCGGTGCCGCTCTCGACCGCCTGCTTGCACTCGGCGAGGTCCTGCTCGAGCTGGGCCCGGTCGTCGGGCTCGAGCACGCTGCCGAACTCGGCGAGCGCGCGCTCCGACGAGTACAGCAGGGACTCGGCCTGGTTGCGGATGTCGGCGAGCTCCTTGCGGGTCGCGTCGTCCGTCGCCGACGATTCGGCCTCGAGGATGATCTGCTGGATCTGATCCTCGGACAGGCCGCTCGTGGGCACCACGTTCACCGACTGCTCGCGGCCGGTGCCGAGGTCCTTCGCGGCCACCTTGAGGATGCCGTTGGCGTCGATGTCGAAGGCGACCTCGATGCGCGGCACGCCGCGCGGCGCGGGCGGGATGCCGACGAGCTGGAAGTACGCCAGCGACTTGTTGTCGGCGGACATCTGCCGCTCGCCCTGCAGCACGTGCACGTTGACGAAGTTCTGGTTGTCGACCGCCGTCGAGAAGATCTCCGACTTGCGCGTCGGGATCGTGGTGTTGCGCGAGATGAGCGCCGTGAACACGCCGCCCGCGGTCTCGACGCCCATCGACAGCGGCGTGACGTCGAGCAGCAGCACTTCCTGCACGGTGCCCTTCAGCACGCCCGCCTGCACCGCCGCGCCCACGGCGACGACCTCGTCGGGGTTCACGCCCTTGTGCGGCGGCCGGCCGAAGAACTGCGCGACCACCTCTTGCACCTTGGGCATGCGCGTCTGGCCACCGACCAGGATCACCTGGTCGATCTCGCGCACGTCGAGGCCGGCGTCGGCGAGCGCCTTGGTGACCGGCTCGAGCGTGCGCTGCACCAGCGGCCCGACCAGCGTCTCGAGCTGGCCGCGCGTCATCTGCACCGTCAGGTGCTTGGGCCCGGTCGCGTCGGCGGTGATGAAGGGCAAGTTGACGTCGGTCTCGAGCGCGCTCGAGAGCTCGTGCTTGGCCTTCTCCGCGGCTTCCTTGAGGCGCTGCAGCGCCATCTTGTCGCGGCGCAGATCCAGGCCGCCGTTTTCGATGGCGAAGGCGTCGGCCAGCCAGTCGATGATCGTGCGGTCGAAGTCCTCGCCACCCAGGAAGGTGTCGCCGTTGGTGGCGCGCACCTGGAAGACGCCGTCGTTGAGCTCGAGGATCGAGATGTCGAAGGTGCCGCCGCCGAGATCGTAGACCGCGACGCGCTCCTTGGCGCTGCGGTCGATGCCGTAGGCGAGCGCGGCCGCGGTCGGCTCGTTGACGATCCGCAAGACGTTGAGCCCGGCGATCCGGCCCGCATCCTTCGTCGCCTGGCGCTGCGTGTCGTCGAAGTAAGCCGGGACGGTGATGACCGCCTCGGTCACCTTGTCGCCGAGAT
>JBKJOI010000291.1:0-2645 GCA_046595695.1 Haliangiales bacterium
AGCTGCGGCGTCGCCAGCGCCAGCGCCTGCGGCACCGACTCCGGCACGACCCTCGACGTCGGCGTCGGGTTCGGCGTCGGCTTCTGGCACGTCGGCCAGCTCGAGTGGCAGCGCGACCGTGGCTGTGGGCCGCGTGAGCGCGACGGTGACGGGCAACGTCAGCGTGGGCCCGGGAGGCATCAACGTGACCGGCGGTCTGACGGGCGCGGTTCCCGGCCTGAGCGACGCTGCCGCCGCGGTAGCGAGCGTTGCGGGCGCCGTGGCAGGTGTGACCGGTGCGATGTCGGATCTCGAGAGCGCGGTCGCGGGGCTGCCGGGCGAAGCGCTCGGCATCGCCACAGCGGCAGCAGCCGGCATCGCCACAGCGGCTGCAGCCGGCATCGTTGCCGGCGCGGCCGCGGGCCTCACGAGCAGGGACCTCGGCGGCGTCGCATCGGGCACGATCACCGCCGGTCCTGATGGCGTGAGCGGCAACGCAAGCGGAGCGCTCGGCAGCGCTGGCGGCCTGAGCGGCAGCGCAGCGGGTGCTGCTGGACCGAGCGGCGGGTCGGCCTCGGTGGCTGGCGGAGCTGGAACCGTGGGCGCAGGTTCGGCGAACCCGTCGGTGATCGGCGCACCGAGTGGCGCGCCGGGGGCAGCAGGTGCACCGGGTGCGGGTGCACAAAATGTGAGTGCATCGACTGCAGCTGCACCGGGTGGGTTACCTGGCGGATCGCTCGGCGGCGCAGCGAGCGGACCGACCGGCGGCGCGGCGAGCGGACCGGCGAGCGGAACGCCGGACGGCGCAGCGAGCGGAAGCGCGCCGAGTGGTGGTGCTGGCACACCGAGTGCGGGCGCGCCGTCGGTAGGCGCGCCGAGTCCCGGCGGCGGCGCAACAGCGGCGGCACCGGATGCCGCGGTACCGAAGGGCGCAGCAGGCACATCGCCATCGCCACCGGGTGGTGTTCCGGCGGGTGCACCGGCGGGTGATGGAGCAAGTGGTAGCGCACCCGCAGGCATGCCCGGACTTCCGGCTACTGGTGGCGCGGCACCGGGTGGCGCGGCACCGAGCGGCGTGGCACCGAGCGGCACTGCGCCGAGCGGCGTGGCACCGAGCGGCACTGCACCGGATGGCGCTGCACCGGGTGGCGCTGTACCGGGTGGCGCTGCACCGGGTGGCGCCGTACCGAGCGGCGTGGCGCCGGGTGGCAATACTGGAGGTCTGGGCAGCGCACCGGCGGTCGGTGGTCCGGCGAACGCTGGTGCGGCGCCCGACCTCGGTAGCGACGCAGCGGGCACATCCGATGCCGCGCAGGCGCCGAGCGCACCCGGCATGGCGAGCGCACCGGGCATCGCGACCGCACCGACGCCGGATGTGGAGGGAGCAGCCGCTCCCAGCGTCGGCGAAGCGCCAGGTGCCGCATTGGTAGGCACGCCCGGCGTCGCCGTGCCAGGCGATGGAGCTGCAGCTGCGGCGTCCGCGCCAGGCGCTGCTGGCATCACAACGGGCAGCGGCGGCGGTACACCCTCGGCTGCGAGCGCCGGCGCTGACTCGGACAGCGGGTCGGCGCAGCGGGCGGGGCGCGATGCTCCGGTCAACGTCGCGAACCAGCTCGGGCGATCGCAGGACGAGGTCAGCGGCGAGAGCACCGAAGCACGCCTCGCTGGCGCGGCGGGTCCGGAGGCGTCGACCGGCGTCGCCGGGCGCGTCGAGACCGGCGCGGCGGGCGCGGGGATGTCGGGGCTCGACGTGTCGACGCAGGGCGGAAACGCGGCGAAGGCACAGGATCTCGAGGCGCGACGGAGCACCGGAACGCTGCGCGATCAGACGACCGCGATCGATCCGGTCGCCGAGGCCGGCCGCGTCGAGACACTCGAATTCAATCAGCGAGATCAGGTGGCAGCACGAGCTGGTGGCGTCGAGGATCAAGGCGATGAGGCGAAGCGGATCGCAGGTGATCCGCAGGCGGCTGCATCGGGTCGTGCGGGAGCGAGCGCCGGCGCGGCCGTCCGCGATCGCGCTCCGCTCGAGCCGAACGCCACGCAGTCAAACGTCAACACCGCGACGAGCGCGGTCCGCGATCCGCAGGCCGCTGCGTCCGCGGAGGTCGAGCTCGAGGTCGACACCCGCGAGGCCGACGCGAAGGCCAAGCTCGGCACCAAGCCCGACAGCGGCCACAAGAGCTGAGCAGCTGCTCGCTCGATCGTGCGCCACGGACGTCGTCGGGCGTGGCGCTCAGTCACCCGTGATGACGTTCGACGAGCCTTCCTTCATCGTGCCGATCCCACCGCAGTGACGATCCATGTCGCCCTTGCGGTGCGCGGCCTTGTTGTTGATGAAGACCGTCGCGCTGCCCTTCACCGCGGTCCACATGTTGGGACCGCAGCACACGGCGTGCAGCCCCGTGTCGTCGACCCGGACCGCGGGCCGGCTGTTCACCATCACGTTCGGCGAGCCGATGATCGCGGGACCGGTGCAGTTGTGCGGACAGCCGGGGCAGCCGTGTGCGTCGATCGGAACGTTCGACGTGTCGCCGAGTCTGGATTGTGCGGGCATGACTGCGTTCCTAGGTGAAGCCGCCGGGCAACATGGTACCGACGCCGGCGACGACGGGACCCGCCGGTACGAGGGGCGGTGCGAACGTCGGGATCGGCCCCGTGCCGAC
>JBKJOI010000361.1:0-14529 GCA_046595695.1 Haliangiales bacterium
GGCGGCTGCCCGGCGTTCGATCTGTCGGCGGCGTGCGCGGGCTTCGTCTATGGCATGTCGATCGCCGACTCGTTCGTGCGCGCCGGCCAGTTCAAGAAGGTGCTCGTGATCGGCGTCGAGATCCTGACCCGGATCATCGACTGGAACGACCGCAACACCTGCGTGCTCTTCGGCGACGGCGCCGGCGCCGTGGTCATCGCGGCCGACGAGCAGCCCGAGAGCGCGAAGCCGCGCGGCATCCTGTCGACGCACATCTACTCCGACGGCGGCGGCGCCGAGGCCCTCTACCTGCCCGGCGGCGGCACGCGCACGCCGCCTTCGCCGGAGATGCTCGCCGACAACCTGCACAAGGTGAAGATGAACGGCAAGCAGGTGTTCCAGCACGCGGTGCGCAACATCTCGCAGGCCTGCATGACCGCGATGGAGGCCAACGGCATGACCGCGGCCGACGTCGATCTCGTGGTCGCCCACCAGGCCAACCTGCGCATCGTCGAGGCGGTCGCGCACCGGGTCAACGTGCCGCTCGAAAAGTTCCACCTCAACATCGCCCGCTACGGCAACACCTCGTCGGCATCGATCCCGATCGCCCTCGACGAGGCCGTGCGCGAGGGCAAGGTACAGGACGGCATGCACCTGCTCATGGGCGCGCTCGGCGCGGGCTTCGCGTGGGGCTCGGCGATGGTCCGCTGGTAGGCGATGGTCGGCTGGTAGGCGATGGTCGGCTGGTAGGCAATGGTCCGCTGGTAAACGGCCGCCACACGGCCGCCGTACACGAAGACTCGGGAGCGACTCGAATGTCCAAGATTGCACTGCTTTTCCCCGGTCAAGGCTCGCAACGCGTTGCCATGGGCAAGGAGCTGGCCATCCAGTTCGAGGTCGCGCGCCGCACCTTCGAGGAGGCCGACGCCGCCCTCGGCGAGAAGCTGTCGACGATCTGCTGGGAGGGCCCGGAAGATCTGCTCACGCTGACCGCCAACACCCAGCCGGCGATCCTGGCCAACTCGATCGCGGTGCTGCGCACCCTGCAAGCCGAGAAGGGCCTCACCTTCGACGTCGTCGCCGGGCACTCGCTGGGCGAGTGGTCGGCGCTGGTCGCGGCCGGCGCGCTCGACTTCGCCGACGCGGTGCGGCTCACGCGCGCGCGCGGCCGCTTCATGCAGGAGGCGGTGCCGGCGGGGCAGGGCGCCATGGCGGCCATCATGGGCATGACGCAGGAAGACCTCGAGGCCGTCTGCAAGGAGGCCGCGCAGGGCGAGGTCGTCTCGCCCGCCAACCTGAACGGCGCCGGTCAGATCGTGATCGCGGGCAACACCGGCGCGGTCGACCGCGCGGTCGCGCTCGCCAAGACCAAGGGCGCCAAGCGCGCCGTGATCCTGCAGGTGAGCGCGCCGTTCCACTGCGCGCTCATGCAGCCGGCCGCCGAGCGGCTCGCCGGCGAGCTCGAGCGCATCGTCGTCAAGCAGCCGACCGTCCCGGTGGTCGCCAACGTCGACGCGCAGCCGAACAGCCTGGCCACGCGCGTGAAGGAGCTCCTGGTCCGCCAGGTGACCGCGCCGGTGCGCTGGGAAGCGGCCGTCACCAAGGTCGCCGAGCTGGGCGCCACGCGCGGCCTCGAGCTGGGCTCGGGCGCCGTTTTGGCCGGGCTGGTCAAGCGCATCGCGCCGACGATCCGCATGTCGACCATCGGCGAGCCGCACGAGGTAAGCGCGTACGTTCACGGAGGTGCAGCGTGATCCAGGACAAGGCGCTCGAGGGCAAGGTCGCGGTGGTCACCGGCGCGTCGCGCGGCATCGGCCGCGCCTGCGCGCAGGCGCTGGGCGCGCGCGGCGCCACCGTGATCGTGAACTACCATTCGCGCGAGGACGCGGCGCGCGAGGCCGCCCTCGCGGTCGAGGCCGCCGGCGGCAAGGCGCACATCCTCCAGTTCGATCTCGGCGACGCGGTCGCGGTCGAGACCGCCGTCAAGCAGGTCGCCGAGCAGCACGGCCGCCTCGACATCCTGGTCAACAACGCCGCGGTCGCCATCGATCAGCTGATCCTGCGCCTCAAGCCCGAGGACTGGGATCGCTCGATCAGCGTCAACCTCACCGGCGTGTTCGCCGCGTCCAAGGCGGCGTCGCGCGCGCTGCTCAAGGCCAAGGAGGGCGGGCGCCTCATCAACCTGACCTCGATCGTCGGCGAGATGGGCTCGGCCGGCCAGATCGCCTACGTCGCCGCGAAGGCGGGCGTGATCGGCATGACCAAGACGCTGGCGCGCGAGTTCGCCTCGCGCGGCGTGACCGTGAACGCGGTCTCGCCCGGCTTCATCGACACCGACATGACCGCCGCCAGCGTGACCGGCGAGGCGCGCGAGAAGCTGATCACGCAGATCCCCCTCGCGCGCATGGGCCGGGCGCAGGAAATAGCCGATGTCGTGGCGTTTCTGGCCGGTCCCGAGGCCTCTTACGTGACCGGGCAAGTGATCCGTGTCAACGGCGGCCTCTTGATGTAAAAGACCCGGGACTCTTGTAGAGTGCCCCCCGCACTCAAGGAAAAAAGGACTCATGGACGCCCAGCAGATCGAAGCGAAGGTCAAAGACATCATTTGCTCACAGCTCGAGGTTTCCCCCGAGCAGGTCAAGGGTCCGGCGTCGTTCGTCGACGACCTGAAGGCTGACTCGCTCGCCGTCGTGGAGCTCGTGCTCGCGCTGGAAGAGGCGTTCAAGATCGAGATCCCGGACGAGGACACGGAGCAGATCAAGACCGTCCAGGATGCCGTCGATTACATCAAGGCGCACAACAAGTAGCCAACCTCCCGCCGCCTCGTCGGCCCTCGGTCGCGCATCTCACGTCCATGGGCCCGCCAGGCTCAGGGACGTGTAGCTCCACCAGATTGGTCGGACCTCCGACCAGCAGCTTCCGGAGAGGGACGTATGCGTAGGGTGGCCATCACGGGAATAGGTCTCGTCACTCCGCTCGGTATCGGGCTCGAGCCGACGTGGTCCTCGCTCGTCGCCGGCAAGAGTGGCGTCGGCATGATCACGCAGTTCGACACCACGCTGTACAAGACCAAGATTGCCGGCGAGGTGAAGGGCTTCGAGGCGTCCGCGTTCATCGACAAGCGAGAAGCGAAGTCGATGGATCGATTTCTCCACTTCGCGGTCGTCGCCGGCAAGATGGCGATCGAGGACGCCGGCTTGCCGACGAGGCTCGAGGGCGAGGACGCCGAGCGCGCCGGCTGCTACGTCGGCGCTGGCCTCGGCGGCCTCATCTCGATCGAGCGCACCGCCCAGATGGTGCGCGAGAAGGGGCCGCGGCACGGCTACTCGCCGTATTTCATCCCCGCGATCATCGTGAACCTGGCGCCCGGGCAGATCTCGATCCGTCACAACCTGCGCGGGCCCAACATGTCGCATGTGTCGGCGTGTTCGACCGGCGCGCACTCCATCGGCGAGGCCACGCGCGCGATCCAGTACGGATCGTGCGACCTGGTCGTGGCCGGCGGGGTCGAGGCCACCATCACCTCCATGGGCGTGGGGGGCTTCAACGCCATGACCGCGCTGTCGACGCGCAACGACGATCCCGAGGGCGCGAGCCGGCCGTTCGACGCCGACCGCGACGGCTTCGTGATCGGCGAGGGCGCCGGCATCGTCGTGCTCGAGGAGCTGGAGAAGGCCAAGAAGCGCGGCGCGCGCATCTACGCCGAGGTCGGTGGCTACGGCGCCACCTCGGACGCGCACCACATCACCCAGCCGGCGCCCGAGGGCGAGGGCGCCCAGCGGTGCATGCGCGCGGCCATCAAGGACGCCAAGATCTCGCCCGATCAGGTCGGCTACATCAATGCGCACGGCACCTCGACCAAGTTCAACGACCTGAACGAGACCAAGGCGATCAAGCACGTCTTCGGCGAGCACGCGCGCAAGCTGCCGGTGTCGTCGACCAAGTCGATGACCGGGCACACCCTGGGCGCCGCCGGCGGCATCGAGGCGGCGTTCTCGGCGCTGGTGATCGCGCGCAACATCTTGCCGCCCACGATAAACTACCGGACCGTCGATCCCGAGTGCGACCTCGACTACGTGCCCAACACGGCGCGCGAGGCGCGCGTCGACGCGGTACTGTCCAACAGCTTCGGTTTTGGCGGCACCAACGCGACGCTGGTCGTGACCCGCTACAAGGGGGACTAGCCATGACCAAGTGGGTCGCGGGCTCGGATCACGCGGGCTACCGGCTGAAGGCCGAGCTCGTGAAGGCGCTGCAGGCGCTCGGCGACGAGGTCGTCGACGTCGGCGCCCACGACGCGACCACCAGCGTCGACTACCCCGACTTCGCGCGCGCCGCCTGCGACA
This sequence comes from Haliangiales bacterium, assembly GCA_046595695.1. GTDB lineage: Bacteria > Myxococcota_A > Polyangia > Haliangiales > SHYZ01 > JBKJOI01. The sequence goes on from JBKJOI010000361.1 coordinate 4,326, forward strand.
AGCTGCTCGCCGAGCCGGGCACGCTCGGGCTGCTGGTCTGCGGCTCGGGCACCGGCATCAGCATCGCGGCCAACAAGATCGCGGGGATCCGCGCCATCCGCGCCACCGATCCGTGGAGCGCGCGGCTCGCGCGCGAGCACAACGACTGCAACGTCGTGTGCCTGGGCGAGCGGGTGACCGGCGCGGGGGTGGCCGAGGACATCGTGCGCGCGTTCCGGGGCGGCGAGTTCGCCGGTGGGCGGCACGCCCAGCGCGTCGAGAAGCTGCGCGCGCTCGACGCGTCGCGCAAGTAGCGCCGGCGCCCCGCCATGCAGTGTCCGTTCTGCCCGACGCAGGAGTCGAAGGTGATCGACTCGCGCCAGTCCAAGGACGGCTTCGAGATCCGGCGCCGGCGCGAGTGCGAGGCGTGCGGCCGCCGCTTCACCACCTACGAGCGCGAGGACGAGGCGCTGCCCATGGTGGTCAAGAAGGACGGCCGGCGCGAGTCGTTCGACCGGCAGAAGATCTTCCGCGGCCTCAAGCACGCGTTCACCAAGCGGCCGGTGTCGCTGACCGTGCTCGAGCGCCTGGCCGAGGAGATCGAGCGCGAGTGCGCCGAGGCCGGCGACAAGGAGATCGAGTCCAAGGTGATCGGCGAGCGGCTGCTGCCGCGCCTGCGCGCCCTCGACGAGGTCGCCTACGTGCGCTTCGCCTCGATCTATCGGTCGTTCCGTGACATCGACGAGTTCATGAGCGAGCTGTCGACGCTCATGAAGCACCGGGGGCGTTGACGATGAGAGCGGCCAACGGCCGCTCCGCGCGGGAGCCCGCGCGTGAGCGGGGGGAGGCTCGCCCGGCTCTGCCGGGCGTCGCCAGTCGACCGCAGGGTCCTTACAAGATCGAGTTCATGAGCGAGCTGTCGACGCTCATGAAGCACCGGGGGCGCTAGGCTTGCCCGCGCCCGCGCCTGCGCTGCGCCCGCAGGACACGGCGTGGATGCGTCGCTGCCTGACGCTGGCGCGCCGCGCCGAGGGGCGCGCGTCGCCCAACCCCATCGTCGGCTGCGTGATCGTCTCGAAGCGCGGCGAGAAGCTCGCCGAGGGCTGGCACCGCCGCGCCGGCGAGCCGCACGCCGAGGCCGACGCGCTGGCGGCGCTCGCGACCTCGGGGCGCTCGGCGCGCGGCACCACCGTGTACGTCAACCTCGAGCCGTGCGCGCACACCGGGGCGCGGCGCACCGCACCGTGCGCGCCCAAGCTGGCCGCCGCAGGCATCGCGCGCCTGGTCTACGGGCACATCGACCCGTTCCCCGGGCACGGCGGCGGCATCGAGCTCCTGCGCCGCGCCGGCGTGCAGGTCGACGGCCCGGTGCTCGAGGTCGAGTGCCGACGCGCCAACGCCGCGTTCCTCACCTACGCCACCGAGGGCCGCGCGCACGTGACGCTCAAGGTCGCGATGAGCCTCGACGGCCGCATCGCGACGCGCACCGGCGAGTCGCAGTGGATCACCGGCCCCGAGTCGCGCGCCTTCGCGCACCGTCTGCGCGACGTCTGCGACGGCATCCTGGTCGGCGCCGGCACGGTCGCGGCCGACGACCCGCAGCTGACCACGCGCGGCGTGCGCGGCGGTCGCGACCCGGTGCGCATCGTGCTCGACGGCCGGCTGTCCATGAGCCCGCGGGCGCGCATGCTGCGCTGCGAGTCACCCGCGCCCACCTGGATCGCGACCACGCGCGACGCGCCCGCGGCCAAGGCGCGCGCGCTCGAGGACGCCGGAGCCGTGCTGCTGCGGCTGCCCGGGCGCGGCGGCCGCGTGAACATGCGCGCGCTGCTCGCCGAGCTCGGCCGCCGCGGCGTGCTCTCGGTGCTGACCGAGGGCGGCGCCGAGACGCACGCCTCGTTCCTGGAGGCCGGCTTCTGCGATCGCTTGCTCGTGGCCATGGCGCCCATGGCCATCGGCGGCAAGACCGCGCCGTCGTGGCTGGGCGGGGCGGGCGTGGCCAAGCTCGCGCGTGCGCCGCGGTTCACCCCGGTGGCCGCGCCGCGCCGGCTCGGCGACGATTTCCTGTTCGAGTTTGAGAGGTTGTGAGCCGAGGGTATACTCCGCTCGTGTTCACGGGCCTGGTCGAGGACGTCGGTAGGATCGCAGCGCTCGAGCGCAGCCAGGACGCCGTGGTGCTGCGCATCGCCACCTCGGCCATCGACGCGAGCCAGCTCGAGCTCGGCGAATCGGTCGCTGTCGACGGTGTCTGCTTGACCGTCACGGCGCGTAAAGCCGGGGAGTTCCAGGCGCTTGCAGGACCGGAAACGCTCGCGCGCACGACCCTCGGCCGGCTCGCGCCGGGCGCGCGGGTGAACCTCGAGCGCGCGCTCCTGGCCACGGCGCGCCTGGGCGGGCACATCGTCGCCGGCCACGTCGACGGCCTGGGTGAGATCGCGTCCCGGCAGCCCACCGGCCCTGCCGTCGAGCTGGTCTTCCGTGCCCCACCGGCCTTGCTCCGCTACGTGGTAGAGAAGGGCTCGATAGCCGTCGACGGGATCAGCTTGACCGTCAACCGTGTCGATGGGTATTCCTTCGCGGTCGGCCTCATCCCCCATACTCTCGAGCACACCTCGCTCGCGGACAAAGTAGTGGGCGCCGTCGTGAACCTCGAAGTCGACATCGTCGGCAAGTACGTGGAAAAGCTGCTCGCGGGGCACCTCCCGCCGGCACCAGCACCAGAAGGAAGCCCGAAGTAATGAGCTCGCAGCGCATCGACCGCGTCCGCCGTGCCATCGACGAGATCCGCGCCGGCAAGATGGTCATCCTGGTCGACGACGAAGACCGCGAGAACGAGGGCGACCTGACCATGGCCGCCGAGCTCGTGACCCCCGAGGCCATCAACTTCATGGCGCGCTACGGCCGCGGGCTCATCTGCCTGACGCTGACCGAGGAGCGCATCGAGAAGCTCGGCCTGCCCATGATGGTCGAGAAGAACCGCGCGCCCATGGGCACCGCGTTCACCGTCTCGATCGAGGCGCGCCACGGCGTGTCCACCGGGATCTCGGCCGCCGATCGCTCGACTACCATCAAGGCGGCGGTCGCGCGCGACGCCCGGTCGGAGGACGTGGTCTCGCCCGGGCACGTGTTCCCGCTGCGCGCGCGTCAGGGCGGCGTGCTGGTGCGCACCGGCCAGACCGAGGGCTCGGTCGACCTGGCGCGCCTCGCCGGCCTCGAGCCGGCGGGCGTGATCTGCGAGATCATGCGCGACGACGGCGAAATGGCGCGCATGCCCGACCTCGAGAAGTTCGCCGCCGAGCACGGCCTCATGGTCGTGACCATCGCCGACATGATCGAGTACCGCCTGCAGGCCGAGCGGCTGGTCCATCGCGTCGCGCAGGGTCCGCTCAAGCCGGCCATGCTGGGCGGCTCGATCGAGTTCCAGGCGTACATGTACAAGAGCGACGTCGAGGACAACGAGTACCTGGCGCTGGTCCTGGGCGACGTCGCGGGCGCCAGCGAGCGCGGCGAGGCCATCCTCACCCGTGTGCAGCAGGCGGCGCTGCCCGGCGACATGTTCGCGCAGGGCGCGCTCAATGCCGAGTCGCACGTGCGCTCGGCGCTGCGCGCGATCGAGCGCGAGGGCAAGGGCGTCTTCCTGTACGTGCACCACCCGGTGCAGGCGTCGCTGCTGGGCGCGTTCGAGCAGCACGTGCTGGGCAAGGCGCCGTCGATCCCGGCGGCGGCCACGCCGGGCGCGCTGCGCGATTTCGGCCTGGGCGCGCAAGTGCTCGCCGATCTGGGCCTGAAGAAGATTCGCCTGATGTCCAACCACGCCAAGCGCATCGCCGGCATCGGCGGATACTCGATCGAGGTCGTCGAGCGCGTGCCGTTCGACGTGGGCGCTTCCGCCAAGGCGGTCCTGCCGCTGTCCCAGTTCAAGAAGGTGGGTGAGTGAGGATGGGCGCCAAGGTGATCGAGGGGACGCTTCAGGGTGGCGGGCTCAAGGTGGCGATCGTCGCCAGCCGCTTCAACGAGCTGATCGTGGATCGGCTGATCCAGGGCGCGCTCGACGGGCTGCGCCGCTGCGGGGTGGCCGAGAACGACGTCACGATCGTCCGCACCCCGGGGGCGTTCGAGATCCCGCAGGCGGCGCGCGTGTGCGCGCAGGCCGGTGGCCACGACGCGGTGATCTGCCTGGGCGCGGTGATCCGCGGCGGCACGCCGCACTTCGACTACGTCTGCGGCCCGGTGGCGAGCGGCGTGGCGAGCGTGGCGCAGGCCGCCGATGTGCCGGTGATCTTCGGCGTGCTCACCTGCGACACGGTCGAGCAGGCGCTCGACCGCGCGGGCGTGAAGTCCGGCAACAAGGGCCAGGACGCGGCGCTGGCCGCGGTCGAGATGGTCACCTTACTCCGGCAGCTCGCCGGCGGAAAGCGCAAGGCGTGACGCCGCCGCCGGGCAGCATCGGCGCGCGGCGCCGGGCGCGCGAGTGTGCGCTGCAGATGCTCTACTCCCTGGACGTGAACCCCGGGCTCACCGTCGAGCAGGTATTCGCGCACTACTGGAAGGACTTCGCCGGCGAGGCCGCCGAGGAGCGCGACGCCGACGTCATGGGCTTCGCCGAGCGCCTGGTGCGCGGCGCGCACGTGAACACCGCCGAGATCGACGAGCTCATCCAGCGCGTGTCCAAGAACTGGCGGCTCGAGCGCATGGCGCGGGTCGATCGCAACCTCCTGCGCCTGGGCGCCTACGAGCTGCGCCACGAGCTGGACGTGCCCGCGCGCGTCGTCATCAACGAGGCCATCGAGCTGGCCAAGCGCTTCGGCACCGCCGAGTCGCCGGCGTTCGTGAACGGGCTGCTCGACCGCATCGCGCAGGAGCTGTCGCGATCGTAAGAGGCCGGGGGAATCCATGAGCGCGCCGCTGCACTTCTTGCCGTTCGAGCTGCCCCGCTGGGACGCGCTCGCGCAGCCGGCGAACGGTCGCCACCTCGACGCGCCGCCCTTGCCGGCGGCGCTGGCGCTGGGCATCTTCACCGACGAGCGGCCGCTGCGCGGCGCGGCCGGCCTGTGCGACTGGCGTCTGTGCGGCCGGCTGTCGAAGCTCTTGCGCGCGGATCGGCTGTCGGGCCGGCGCGACGAGGTCATCATGCTGCCGCCGGCGCGTGGGCGCTTGCCGTTTGCGCGGCTCATGCTGTTCGGCCTGGGCGAGCAGGGCGCCTTCGACGAGCGCGCCTACCGCCGCCAGGTGGCACGCATGCGCGACGTGCTCCATCGTGCCGGCATCAGCTCGTACGCGCTGCAGCCGCCCGGGCGCTCGTCGGGCGTGATCGCGGCGCGGCGCGCCCTCGAGTTGTGGCAGGAGCAGGCGCGCGAGGACGGCTTCGAGCACGAGGTCACCATCGTCGAGTCGCCCAGCGGCCAGAAGGAAATGGCCGAGGCCTTGCGAGGCAAGCGGTAGCAGGCGCTGCGCCCGAAGCGCCACCTCCGCGCTACCTCCGCGCCACCTCCGCGCGCCGCGGTATCCGGCTTCGCGCCGCATGATGTAGATCATTCGGATCTAACCTCGCGAAAAGATTCCTGATAAAATCGTCGCTGCAAGGGGGCACCGTGACCAAGCGTGTTCTGCTCGTAGATGACTCCTCGACGATGAGATCGTTCGTGGCCGCTACCCTCGAGGGGGAGGGCGGCTTCGACGTCACCCAGGTGCCGAGCGGCTTCCAGGCGCTCAAGCTCCTGCCATCGTCGCAGTTCGACATGGTGATCACCGACATCAACATGCCGGACATCAACGGCCTCGAGCTCATCCGGTTCATCCGGAACAGCGCGCAGCACAAGGAGACCCCGCTCATCATCATCTCGACCGAAGGCAAGGAGCGCGACCGCGACAAGGGTCTCGGCCTGGGCGCCAATGCGTTCCTGGTGAAGCCGTTCCAGCCGGAGCAGCTGCTCGAGCTGGTGAGGAAGCACCTCGCGCCCTGATGGCTGACCGGGGCGACAAAGCCTTCCAGGAGTTCCTCTCGGAGGCGCAGGAGATCGTCGAGTCGCTCGCGCGCGATCTCGGCCTGCTCGATGCCCAGCGGCAGACCGGGCAGCGCGATCCCGACGTGGTCAACAGCGCCTTCCGCGCGGTGCACTCGCTGAAGGGCATCTCGGGGCTGTTCGGCCTGGGCACCATGACCCAGCTCGCGCACGCGCTCGAGACCCTGCTCGACCGCCTGCGCCTGGGCAAAGTCGACCTCGGCACGCGCGTCCTCGATCTGCTGTTCGAGTCGGTGGAGCTGTTCGGCCAGCAGGTCACCGACCTGTCGGAGGGCCGCGAGCTCGACGCCGCGCGCGTCGCCGACTACCTGCGCCGCCTCGGCGACGAGACCAGCGAGAAGGCGGCGCAGGTCGCCGCGGCGCCGGTCATGGGCGGCTTCCTGCTCGATCCTTCGATCCTGGGCGTGCTGACCGAGTACGAGGAGCACCGGCTCAAGGAGAGCATCAAGGCCGGCAAGCTGCTCTACCGGGTGCGCGTGGCCTTCGATCTCATGGCCATCGAGGACGGCCTCGAGTCGCTCAAGACCAAGCTCAAGCCGGTCGGCGAGGTGCTGAGCTACCTGCCCAGCGCCGAGATGCGCTCCGACAACGCGATCGAGCTCGACGTGCTGGTGGCCTCGGCGGTCGGCGAGGCCGCGGTCATCGACGCCACGCGCGGGCTCGGCGCCTCGGTCGAGACGGTGGCGCGCGCGGGCCCAGCGCCCGAGCCGCCGTCCCCACCCGGCGGCGGATCGATCCCGACGGCGGCGCCCGCGGCGCCGGTCGCGGCGCCGGTCGTGCCGGCCGCCAGCGCGGCGGCCGCGAAGGGGCCGCCCGCCGCCAGCGCGGGCCACGAGCCCGACGAGAACGACGCCGGCGAGCGCCCCGACAAGGAAGGCCCCTCGCTCCGCTCGGTCACGCAGACGGTGCGCGTCGACATCCGCAAGCTCGACCACCTCATGAACGTGGTCGGCGAGCTGTCGCTCGCGCGCGCCGGCATCACGCGGATCCTCGAGGAGCTGCGGCTCACCGCCGGCATGGCCGAGCTGGCGCAGCGGCTGCACCGCGAGGTGCGCGTGCTCGAGCGCCGCATCGACGAGCTGCAGGGCGGCATCCTCGAGGTCCGCATGGTCCCGCTCGGCCAGGTCTTCGACAAGCTGAGCCGCCTGGTGCGCAAGGTCTCGCGCGACGCCGGCAAGGAGATTGCGCTGTCGATCTCGGGCGCCGAGACCGAGCTCGACAAGCTGATCGTCGAGGAGCTCTCGGATCCGCTCATGCACATCATCCGCAACTCCATCGATCACGGCATGGAGGACCCCGACACGCGGCGCCGCGCCGGCAAGCCGGCGATGGGCACGATCACGGTCGCCGCGGGGCAGAAGGGCAACCACGTCCTCATCGAGATCTCCGACGACGGCGGCGGCTTCGACGAGGAGAAGATCCTCGAGACGGCGATCAAGAAGGGCCTCATCGATCCGGGCGCGGCCACCGAGCTGTCGCGGCGCGACCTCTTGAACCTGGTGTTCCTGCCCGGGTTCTCGACGCGCCAGACCGCCACCGAGCTGTCCGGGCGCGGCGTCGGCATGGACGTGGTCAAGACCAACATCGCGCGGCTGTCCGGGCTCATCGACGTGCGCTCGCGCCGCGGCCACGGCACCGAGATCGCCATCACGCTGCCGATCACGCTCGCCATCATCCAGGCGCTCGTGGTCAAGACCGCCGGCCGCACCTACGCGCTGCCGCTGGGCAGCGTGCTCGAGAGCCTCACCGTCGACGCCACCGAGGTCGCGACCATCGAGGGTCGCGAGGTCATCGGCCTGCGCGGCCAGACGCTCGCCCTGGTGCGCCTGGACGAGTTCTTCCAGCTGGTGGGCGCGGGCGCCCGCCGTGCCGGTCGGCGCTTCGTGGTCGTGGTCGGGCTCGCGCACCACCGCGTCGGCCTGGTCGTCGACGAGCTGATCGGCCAGGAGGACGTGGTCGTGAAGAGCCTGGGCCGCGCGCTCGCCGGCATCCCGGGCATCTCGGGCGCCACCGAGCTGGGCGGTCACGAGACCGTGCTCGTGCTCGACGTCGCCGCCATCGTCGAAGAGGCCCTGCACGTGAGCGCCGCGGAGGCCGCGTGATGCCGCCCGCGACCCCGGGGCCGCTGCAGAAGCCGCTCGCGACCGTCGCGAACTACCACCACGGCTGGAAGTCGCGGCGCGGCCGCTCCGACGACTGGCAGCACGAGCTGCTCGCCTTCGAGCTGGGCTCCGAGACCTACGCGGTCGACATCCTGAGGCTGCGCGGCATCGTGACCCGCCGGCCGGTTACCGAGGTGCCGCGCGTGCCCGCGTTCCTGCTCGGGGTCGTGTCGCTGCGCGGCCAGATCGTGCCGCTCGTCGATCTACGCCTGCGCTTGGGCCTGGCGGCCACGCCCGCGACCCGCGGCACGCGCATCCTGGTCGTCGATCAGGCGGGTGAGTCGTTCGGCCTGCTCGTCGACGGCGTGCGCCAGGTGGTCCGGCTGCGCGACGACGAGCTCGAGGCCCGACCGCCCGCGCTGGCCGGCCGCGAGTCGGAGTTCATCGCCGGCATCGCGCGGCCGCGCGGCGGTGGCATGCTGATTCTCCTGGCCGTCGACGCGGTGCTCAAGCTGGCGCTGCGAGGGGCGCGATGAAGCCCGCCGAGCCGATCGGCGAGAAGCCCATGCAGCTGGCCACCTTCGTGGTCGGGACGCAGGCCTACGCGCTCGACATCATGCGCATCAAGGAGATCATCCACCCGCTGCCGATCACCGCGGTGCCCGGCGCGCCCGGCTTCATGGAGGGCGTGATCGAGCTGCGCGGCGTGATCCTGCCGGTGGTCGACCTGCGCAAGCGCTTCGGCCTGGACGCCACGGCGCGCACGCGCGCGTCCAAGTACGTGCTGGTCACGCTCGACGACAAGATCGTCGCGCTCATCGTCGACGGCGTCAGCGAGTTCGTCCGCAAGCCACCCACCGAGATCCGGCCCACGCCGTCCCTGGTCACCGGCCAGGAGGCGCGCTTCTTCACCGGCGTCTGCCATCACAACGGGCGCATCCTCATGCTCCTCGACATCGATCGCATCCTGACCACGCAGGAGCGCATCTCGCTGGGCGGCCTGCAGGACGACGGCGCCGGGCCGGGGGGCCCGACGTGAGCGGCGCGGTGCGCAGCCGCGTGGTCGTCGCCCACGAGGCCGACGACATCCGCGACGCGGCGCTGCGCGTGGTGCGCTCGCTCGACCTCGAGGGCGTCGGCGTCGCCGACGGCGAAAGCGCGCGGGCGCTGGTCATGGCGACGCCGCCGCCCGCGGCGCTGGTCGTCGACGTCGGCTTGCCGCGCGTGCTCGCCTACCAGCTCGTCGACGAGCTGCGCGCGCGCGGCCTGCCCATCGGCGTGGTGCTCATTGCCTCGGTGTACTCGCGCACCGCGTACAAGCGGCGGCCGACCTCGCTGCACGGCGCCGACGACTACGTCGAGCAGCACCACCTGCCCGATCAGCTCGGCGAGAAGCTCCTGCGCCTCTTGCCGGCGCGCGGCCCGGACGCGGGGGCCGCACCCGTGCCGCAGGCCGAGGACGACCAGCGCGAGGAGTATGACCGCATCAAGCGCGCCGGCGAGGGTCGCCTGGCCTTCCGCTACGTCACCCGGCACGAGGCGATCCTGCGCGCGCGCAAGCTCGCCGAGGTCGTGGTCGCCGACCTCCTGCTCTACGCCGGCCCCGAGACCGACCAGGTGCGCACCCGGTCCGAGCTCGAGGCGCTCCTGGGCGCCGACCTGAACGCCACCCGCGAGCTGCTCGCGCTGCGGGTGCCCGCCGAGATCGCCAGCGCAGAGGACTTCCTCGGCGCGGCGCTCGATGCCTACCTGGGCGCGCGCGCGGGCGCGAACCCGTCTACAATTGCAGCTCGGACGAAAGGGCCATGAACGGTGAGCGAAGCGATGACCGCTGAGTTCGACCTGGAGCGCGCCCGGGCGGTGATGGCGTCTCCCGACGAGGAGGAGCGCCGCCGCCTGATCGCCGAAATCCCGCTCGGCTGGACCTCGGGAGCGCTCGGCCTCTTGGTCGACGCGCTCGGCGACGTCAGCTGGCGCGTGCGCAAGGACGCGATCCTGCGCGTGGCGCGCTGGCCCGATCCCGAGGGCGCGGTGACCAGCCTGATCGTCGCGCTGGCCGACGACAGCAACGTGGGCCTGCGCAATGCCGCGGTCGAGGCG
>JBKJOI010000373.1:0-9196 GCA_046595695.1 Haliangiales bacterium
CCGGGTTGGGGATGAACGGGATCGACGTGTCGTAGGTGACGTGCACGGGCACGAAGCCGTCGAACTGCGCGTCGATGCGGAACGTCTGTGCGTCGGGCACGGACGTTCCGCATCGACGCGCAGTTCGACGGCTTCGTGCCGGTGCACGTCACCTACGACACGTCGATCCCGTTCATCCCCAACGCGGCCTGTACCATCAACGTCAACCTGAACGACGCGCGGGTCGTCGCCGACATCGGCTTCGGTGTCCAGCCGGGCGACGACCAGGACGGTGGCGGCGACGCCGCCAAGGGTGGCGAGCTCTCGATCCAGCTCAAGTCGATCCAGAGCCTGGACGTGTCCGGGCTCGATCTCGACGCCAGCGACTGCGGCATCATCATCGATGCCATCGCCAGCCTCGTCGACTTGGTCGCCGACGCGCTGTCCTCGCAGATCGGCAACCTGCTGGTCGGCCTGCTCACGCCCGTCGTCAATAATCTCATCCAGGGCTTCATCCCCGATCCGCTCGGCATCGAGGGTCTCGTCGACCTGGGCAGCCTGCTCTCGGGCATCGCCCCGGGCGTCGAGGCCAAGCTCGAGACCAAGATCGTCCCCGGCGGCTACGTGTCGCTTCCGGCGCAGGGCTTGTCGATCGGCATGATCGTCGGCATGAACAGCGACCGCGACCCCGACACGCGCGACGTGGGCCTGGCCAGCGAGGCCGCGCTCTGCGTGCCCAACCGCCCGGCACCCGCCTACACCGGCATCCTGCCCAAGGTCGACGGCCGCGGCACCTTCGCGCTCGCGCCCGCGGGTGAGTTCCTGGGCGCGCCCGACCCGGCCTCGGATCTCGCCATCGGCGTCTCGGAGACCGTGCTCGATCTCGCCGGTCACCACGTCGTGAACTCGGGCGCCATGTGCCTCGGCGTCGGCACCGCGCTGGTGCCGCAGCTCAACCTGGGCACCATCGGCATCGTCGTGCCGTCGCTCGCCGACCTCGGCGGCGGCACCGGTAAGGAGCCGCTCCTGCTCGTGCTGCGCCCGCAGACCCCGCTCGACTTCACCATCGGCGACGGCACCGAGACCAGCCCGCGGCTCACCATCCACATCAACGACATGGAGGTCGACTTCTACGCCTTCCTGTTCGACCGCTACGTGCGCGGCTTCACCGTGAGCCTGACGCTCAACCTGGGCCTGAACCTCGACTTCACCACCGACGACATGGGCAAGCCGGCCATCCAGCCGACACTGCTCGGCCTCGACGCCGCGTCGATCGGCGTGGAGATCCTGAACGCCGAGTTCCTGTCCGAGAGCCCCGCGGCGCTCGAGGCGGTGTTCCCGTCGCTCTTCGACCTCATCGTGCCGCTGCTGTCCGAGTCGCTCGGCTCGATCGCCCTCCCCGACCTGCAGGGCTTCACCCTCGACGAGCTCGCGTTCACCAAGATCGTCACCAACGAGGACGACTTCCTCGGCATCTACGCCGGCCTCGCCGTCTCCTCGGCGGAGAAGCTCGCGCTCATCGATGCAGGCAGGCCGTGGCTGCCGGCCGGCTACGAGCCGCGCCAGCTCAAGCCGTTCAAGAAGCTCGAGACCCGCGCCCAGGTCGTCCGCCTGACCGTGCCGCCGCCCGCCGAGATCACCGCGGCGCTCGTCCGCGATCGTCACGCGCGCAAGTCGGGCGAGGGCATCCCCGAGATCGAGCTCGTGCTCGGCCACGACGCCCCGCACGGCACCGCGGTCGAGTGGCAGTGGCGCCTGGACACCGGCCTGTGGCACGACTGGGTCGAGGATCCGCACCCGGTCCTGCGCGAGAAGGCGTTCGCCATCCAGGGCCGCCACCTGCTGCAGGTGCGCGCCCGCGCGGTCGACGACTACCGCACCTTCGACGATACGCCGGTCGAGATCCCGATCGTGATCGACTCGGCGCCGCCGCGCCTGCTCACCGCGCGCACCTCGGTCGTCGCCGAGCAGGTCCGCTTCGTCGGCACCGATCTCGTGACCGAAGGCGCGGATCTGCGCTGGGCGTTCGTGACCTCGGCCGCGGACGTCGCGGGCGCCGAGTGGCGCACCAGCGGCGTCGCCGACGCCGACGAGCTGAAGGCGCTCGCCGATGACGCGGGCCACCTGCTGGTGCTGGTGCGCGACGAGCAGGGCAACGTGGGTCAGCACGACGTCGATCTGGGCCTCGTGCTCGGCTTCCACGGCCGCGCGCCCGCGGGCAGCGGGGGCTGCGACTGCGAGATCGGCTCGGGCGCCGACCGCACCGGCAGCTTCGCCGCCGGCCTGATCGCCTTCCTCATGCTGGTGCCGCTCGCGCTGGGCCGCCGCCGCGTGCTCGCCCTCGCCCGCCGCGCCGGCGCCAAGCTGCCGTGGGCCGCGTTCGTGGTGCTCCTCTCGACCGGCCCGGCCTGCGACTGCTCGGGCGACCCGCCCGGCGGCCAGGATTGCGAGATCGACGAGGACTGCGCCGCCTTCTGTGGCGACGACAAGATCGGCATCTGCCAGGACGGCATGTGCTTCTGCGCCGACGACGTGCCCTACGGCAAGATCGGCATGCACTCCGACCTCGCGGTCTCGCCCGCCAACGGCCAGTCGTGGGTCTCGGCGTACAACCAGACCCACGGCGATCTCATGGTCGCGCCCGTGATCGACTCGGGCCGCATCCCCGACGAGTCCTGGCAGTTCGTCGACGGCGTCCCCGACGGCCCGATCGCGCTGCCCGAATCCGACGTGCGCGGCGGCATCCGCGCGCCCGGCGACGACGTCGGGCTGTACACGTCGATCACGGTGGCCCAGGACGGCACGCCGATGGTCAGCTACTTCGACGCCACCAACAGCTCGCTGCGCTTCGCCGCGCAGTACGGCGGCGTGTGGAGCACCATGACCATCGACGAGGGCCAGCCCGTCGCCCCCGAGATCGGTGGCGAGGAGGCAGGCCGCTACTCGTCGATCAGCGTCAGCGCGATCGACGGCAAGCCCGGCGTCGCGTACCTGGCGACCGTGGTCGAGGGCGCGAACGCGCGCACCGAGCTGCGCTTCGCGCAGGCCAGCACGGCCACGCCATCCATGGCCTCCGACTGGAGCGTCTTCGTCGTCGACAGCGCCGCGGTGCCGCCGCTGGCCGAGGGCGAGGAGCCCAGCGCCGGCCTGCCCGAAGCGGTCAGCCTGTTCGTCGCCTCGGCGCGCATGCCCGACGGCGGCCCCATCCTCGCGTACTACGACCGCCTGGGCGGCGACCTGAAGATCGCGCAGTTCGACGTCGCCAACAACCGCTTCCTCACCCCCGAGGTCGTGGACGGCGCCGACGACTCCGACGTCGGCCTGTACCCGTCGCTAGCGGTCGACGCCGACGGCAAGGTGCACCTGTCGTACGTGGACGCCACGCGCGACAACTTGCTCTACATGAACCTCACCGACCGCACGCCCGTGGTGATCGACGACGGCTACCGCATCGACGGCGTCACCGAGGACGGCCTGCCGCGGCCGGTGTTCCACTTCATCGGCGACGACAGCCAGATCGTCTCGACCGGAGCGGCGCTCGCGGTCGCCTACCAGGACGCGACCACGCACGAGCTGCGGCTCGCCCTGGGCGACGCGACCACCGGCGTGTGGACGCACGGCCCGGTGGCCGGCGCCGAGGATCCCTACGTGGGCGGCTACGGCTTCTACGCGGCGGGCGATCTCTCCGGCAGCGACATGGTCATGTCGTCGTGGGTCGTGGACAACTTCAACTACGACTACTTCGTCGAGGTCTTTCGCCAGGCCATCGTGATCCAGTAGTCTTCCTGCATCCCATGAAACTTCGCGTCGGATTGCTCGACATCGCAGGCGCCGGCGTCGTCCTGTTCGTGCTCATCCTGCCGGCCGCGTCCAAGAAGGTGCTGCCGGTCTACGAGGGCCGGCAGGCCGAGCTCGTCCCCGACCTCCTGGCCGCGCAGGCGGCCATCGCGCGCGACCAGGGCGACCTGATCGCGCTCACCCGCTACGTCGACCTGCTCTCGCTCGCCGGCCAGACCGACCAGGGGCTGCGCGCGGCCGGCGCCGCGTATGCGGCCCCCACGCCCGGCCGCTGGCGGGCCGCGCTGGCCACATCATCGGTGCACGCCGACCGGCTCGACGCCAAGGAGGCCCACGAGTGGGCCGAGAAGGCGCTCGTGGCCTGTGACGCACCCGGCGCCGACTGCCCGACCCACGAGCGCGTGCGCGTCGACCTGTACGCCAAGGCGCTCAAGGCCGGCATCGACAGCGGCCTCGATCCCAAGGTCGATCCCGAAGGCTTCAAGCATGCGATCGACGCGGCCATCCCGATGATCCGGGTGGGTGGCCGCCGCAACCGCCCGCCGCTGTAACGCACTCCGCTCTTCCGCAACCGCCGCTGCTGTAGCGCCCTTCCCCCGATGTGATCATCTCGCCTGCCTCCAGCGGCGCGAGCGCACTTCGCGCCCGCATGTCCGAACTGTGCACAATCGTAGGTACTTTTCGCCCATCCGGAGTCCGCTCCTGCGCCGTAGCAAATTGCCCCACCGCCGTCGCGAAGCGCCTCGGACTCCCGGCCTCCGTCCCGCGCTCATGCACGTGATCTTCGACACTTGTAGTCTGCCGCTCCGTGGTCCCGTTCTTGTACTTCTGCTCGGCCTGGCATTCTCGCGACTCCAGGAGGCATTCGTCCCATGGGCATTCTCAAGGCAATTTCTCACGCGTTTGAAGAGGGCGGCTGGGGCATGTGGCCCATCCTCGCCATTCAGATCATCACGATCGCCATCATCATCGAGCGCTCGGTGTATCTCATCAAGGCGACGGTCGACAAAGACAAGCTCCTCACGCTGCTGAAGTCGCAGGTCATGAGTGGCAACGTGCAGGGCGCGATCAAGGTGTGCTCGGGGAACCCGACCCCGCTCACCCGCATCGTCCAGGCCGGCCTGATGAAGTTCAACAAGAGCGACCACGAAGTGCAGTCGGCCATGGACGAGGCCGCGCTCCGCGAGCTCCCGCTCATCAACAAGCGCACCCCGTACCTCGCCATGCTCGCGAACCTCGCGACCCTCGCCGGCCTCTTCGGCACCATCGCCGGCATGATCAAGTCGTTCGCCTCCGCCGCGAACGCCGACGCCAGCCAAAAGGCGACGAAGCTCGCCGAAGGTATCTCCGAGGCCATGAACTGCACGGCGTTCGGCATCTTCGCCGCGCTCATCGGTCTCATCGGCTTCGCCGTGCTCCAGGGCAAGACCCAGGCGCTCTCGGACGACATCAACGAAGTCACGGTCCAGGTGGTCAACCTCGTGACCTCGCATCGCCAGGCCATGAAGCCTGGCGGCGCGGCCTAGGGCCAGTCCCAGCCCATGGGCGTTTCAGTCGATACCGGGGGCGGAGGCGGACGCAAGTCCGTCGACGTCGAGATCAACCTGGTCCCGTTCATCGACATGATGAGCTGCCTCGTGGCATTCCTGCTCATCACCGCCGTGTGGACGAACCTGGCGCAGATCAACATCAAGCCGAAGGGCATGGCCAACCAGTCGGATGTGCCGCCGCCCGCGGAGCCGCCGCAGAACATCTCCATCCTGGTCGCGGGCGACTCGGTCTGGATCGGCGTGAGCACGGGCGACCGCCGCCAGATCAAGAAGCTGGGCGAGGCCCACGACTGGGAGAACATCGCCGCGACGCTCGCCGAGTTCAAGACCACGGTGTTCGCCACGCGCGAGGACATCGAGATCGCGGCCGAGGACGGCGTGCAGTACCAGGACATCATCGCGACGATGGACTGGGCGATCGCCAAGGGCTTCAAGGACGTCGGCTACGTCGATCCGGCGTCGCTCACCGTGAAGTTCAAGCAATAGCCCCAAAGGATCGCGGGAGACCACACCGATGCCCATTCATGCACCAGGACCCAGGCTGTTCGACTCGGTCCCTTTCAAGCACCTCGGCGGCAAGGGCAAGCACGGCAAGAAGAGCGTCTTCGCCTCGCTCAACCTGACCGCGCTCGTCGACATGATGACGATGCTCGTCGTCTTCCTGCTGATGACCTTCTCGGCCACGGGCGAGATCCTGATGGTCCAGAAGGGCCTGACCCTGCCCGATGCCGCGCAGAAGGAGGAGCTCAAGCGCGCGCCCATCGTGACCATCACGGCGGACGCGATCACCTTCAACGGCGAGCCCATGGGCGATCCGCGCACGCTGCTCGCCGACAACTCGATGGAATGGAAGATCATCGAGCTGTACGAGCGCCTGAAGGTCGAGAAGCAGTCGCTCGAGCTGTCCTCGAACGAGGAGCAGAAGAACGAGCTGCGCGGCCTGCTCATTCTCCAGGCCGACAAGGCGGTCGACGCGAAGATCCTGAACCGCGTCATGAAGACCTGCTACGCCGCCGAGTATCCGAACATCATGTTCGCCGTCAACCAGCGCGCCCGCAAGTAAGCCCCGCGCGATCTCCAGGAGCCCCAACATGTCGAGCCGACTTCTTCCGCGCTGGGTCCAAGCGGTCGCGGTGGTGGTGCTGTGCCTCACCGCCGCCTGCGAGAAGGACATCAACGACGCCGCGACGTGGATCCCCAAGCTCACCGACTCGAACACCCTCGAGGACGCCATCCGTAACCTGGATCGGCTGAAGGACCTGCGCGCGGTGCAGCCGCTCGGCGAGGCGTGGAAGAAGTGGAACAAGCCGTCGAAGATCCTGCGCGCGATGATCAGCATCTCGGCGTTCAACGACCCGACCGGCGAGAAGGCGTACATCAAGCGCACGCCCGACTACAAGGCGGCGATGCCTTACCTCATCGAGGCGGTGAAGGAGTACGACCCTTCGCTGCAGCAGTCGATCGAGGATGGCGCGGTCGCGGCCGAGGCGCTCGGTCGCTCGGGTGATCCCGCGGCGGTCGAGGTGCTGGTCGCGGCGGCCATGAAGTCGATGCCGAAGACCTCGCCGGCCAACCGGGTGCGGCGCGCCGCGATCCTGGCGCTCGGCCAGTTCAAGGACCCGCGCGCGGTCGACACGCTCATCAAGGTGCTGGGCGCCGATCCCGAGACCCAAGAGATCCGGCTGCACGCGGCGGCCGCGAACGCGCTCGCCGAGACGGGCGACCCCAAGGCGCTGCCCGCGCTCGCCAAGGCGGCGTTCGTGGGCCCGATCTTCGCGCAGGTGCGCGCCGGCTTCACCCGCGCCGGCAAGGCGGCCGTCCCGGTCGCCATGGCCATCTTCGAGGGCAAGCAGCCCGACGTGGTCGCGTACGCGGCCGAGAAGGATTTCAAGAAGAACGCGCCCGGCGCCATGGTCTTCAAGGGCGCCATCCTGCTGGGCGATCTGCGCGTGGCCGAGGCCGTGCCCAAGCTCATCGCCGAGCTCGGCAAGCCCACGATGGCCATCGGCTACGATCCGCGCTCGGGGGCCGAGGTCGGCACCTCGCACGCGGGCGTGCTGAACGCGCTGCGCATGATCGGCGATCCCAAGGCCGCCGACGCCGTCTACGACTACATGGTAGACGCGAAGACCGACGACTTCCTCTTGCGCCCCATGGCCATGGACGTCTACTCCATGATCGCGACCGACACCAAGGCGCTGCCCTGGCTGCTCAAGACGATCGAGGACAAGGCCGCCGACCCCAACGTGCGCAACGCCGCGGTGATCGCCTACGGTCGCCTGGTGAAGAGCGCCGCCGACCTGGCGCCGATCAAGAAGATGATCGCCGAGCAGGAGGACGTGGCCAAGAAGGCCGAGGCCAAGGCGAAGAGCGCCAAGAAGGAAGAGGACAAGGGCGCCGCCGAGCAGGAGCAGGCCATCGCCGAGGCGTTCCTCGCGATGCTCCGGGAAGGCCTCTACCGAGGCGAGCCGTACCTGTCGTGCAAGCAGGATGCGGCCTGCTACGTCGAGCTGCTCGGTGCCAAGGACGTCGCCGCGGGCCAGCCGGGTCTGCCGCGCGCCGAGCGGGCGCTGCTCGAGATCCGCAAGATGGGCAAGAAGTCGGAGGTCGTCGTGGACAAGCTGCTCGACCCGAAGTACCTCGGTTCGAGCGAGCGCATCATCCGCGAGGGCATCCTGCTGGCGCTCGGTCGCATCGCCACGCTGCCGTGCAAGAAGTGCGCGGACAGCCTGGACAAGGTGATGACGTCGCAGGCCTCACAGACGACGCTCGACCTGCTGAACGGCGAGACGAAGATCGTCTACCACTACTTCCTGTGGGCGGGGACGTAGCTCCCCGACGCTTCAGATCGCCGCGTGGTGCTTCACCAGCGCGCCGTGCCGCCGGACGATTTCCTCGGCGATCTCCTGCTCCCCTCGCTCGACCTCCACCGTCACCACCACCGCGCCCCGGCGCATGAGCTCGACCAGCTGCTCCAGCTTGGAGTCAGGGGTGCTGAGCCCTGTCAGCACGCCGCCGAGCGCGCCGATCACCAGCCCGAGCGCGCCGCAGATCACCGCGGACTCGGCCGCGCTGACGGCGAGGAAGCCCGCCGGACCCAGCACGGCGCCGCCCAGCAGCGCGCCCGCGCCGCCGCCCAGCAGCATGCCGTGGACGAAGCTGATCTTGCCGCGCGTCTCGCCGATCGGTAACGACTCGGAATCGAGCGCTCCGCGGTGGACCTCCACGTGACAGCGATCAGCTATGGCCTGGTCCGAGCCGAGCTCGTCGACCGCCGCGTCCGCTGCCGTTCCGTCCTCGAAGAGCGCAAAGAAAACATGCCGCATCTGGCCGCCTCCTGGTTTGCGAGACTTCGCCTCGGGCCAGTATGCGCCCGGGCCGAGCCAGGATCCAGGCCCCGCGCCAAGGTGGGCGGCCGCACGCGTCAGCGCTCGGCCAGGACCACCAGTCTGTCGCCCGCGGCGAATCGCAACCGCAGGTTTTTCTTCGGGTTCAGCAGCACGCCGTAGGACGCGTGCGGGTTCTGCGCGTTGGCGCCGACCCGGTAGCCGAGCGCGACCTCCTTGCGACGCGCCGCCGCCTCGACCACGGTGTAGAAGTCGACCTCGGTGCCCGGCACCACGTAGTCACTCGCCGGCTTGAGGTAGATCTCGTAGCCCTCGGGCGACAGCAGCTCGTCGAAGACCTTGGCGAGCCGGCGGTTCTCACTCACCTGCGAGACCACCAGCGACACCAGCGTGTTGCTGACGATGAAGTCGTCGGCCTCGGCGACCGCGGCCAGCTCGCGGTTCTGGCCGTCGAGCATCTCGGTGGTGATGGGCACGGTCCTGCCGGCGCGGCGCAGGATGTCGCGCAGGTGGAGCAGCGTG
>JBKJOI010000418.1:0-10186 GCA_046595695.1 Haliangiales bacterium
TAGACATAGCGCCGCGCCTCGGCCTCGGCGGCCAGCGAGAGCACGGCCGCGCCCACCAGCGCACCCACCAGCAGTCCATGGAAGCGTCGCATCGGTGGATCTTAACCCATTCGCGCCGGCCCGGTCGCCCTCAGCCCGTCGCGGCTCGACCAGCCGCGCGCAGGCGCGCCGGCCCCGCCACCGGCAGGATCACGCGCATCTCGGTGCCCTTGCCGATCGCGCTGTCGACCACGATGCGCCCGCCCTGGCGCTGCACGATCCCGTAGCTGATCGAGAGCCCCAGACCCGAGCCGCCGCTCTGCCCGAGCGGCTTGGTCGTGAAGAAGGGCTCGAAGATGCGTGACACGTGCTCGGGCGCGATGCCCTTGCCCGAGTCCCGCACCGCCACGCACACCGAGTGGCCCTCGTCGACGAGGTCGATGCTCACCGTGATCGCGCCGGGCCCGACGATCGCCTGCGCGGCGTTCAGCAAGAGGTTCATGAACACCTGCCCGATCGGGCCGCGCTCGCATACCACCGTCGACGAGGCGGCGCTGTACGCGCGCGTGACCTGGATGCGGTCGTGGAAGGTGCCCCGCAGGAGGTTGAGCGTGCCGTCGAGCTCGCGCTGCAGATCCACCGACTCGGCGACCGCGCCACCGGCGCGCGCGAAGCGCGACAGATCCGCGGCGATGCCCTGGGCGCGCCGCGTGCCCTCCTCGACCGCCGCGACCACCTGGAACAGATCCTGGCGCACGAAGTCGAAGCCGCTCTTCTCGATCCACGCCTGCAGCTCGCCGGCGCGCGCCGCGGGCACCGCGGCCAGGTGCGCCTCGGCGGCGGCGTCGAGCGCGCTCGCGGCCTCCTTGAGGAGCGGCACCTGCGCGTGCGCCGACTCGACCGCGGCGTGCAGCTCGACCGCGACGCCACCGACGACGACGCCGAGCGTGGCCATCTTCTCGCTCTGCACCAGCTGGTGCTGCGCCGACGACAGCCCCGCGATCGCGCGCGCCAGGTCGGTGCTCTTGGCCGCGACCTTCTGCTCGAGCTCCTCGCGCAGCCGGTGGCGCCGGTCGTAGAGGCGCGCCGCGGCCAGCGGCGCGGCGACCGCGTCGGGCAGCCGGGCCAGGAATGCCAGCTCGAAGGGCTCGAACGGCCGCCCGTCCCAGCGTGGCCCCACCGCCATGAGGCCCTCGAGCAGCGCCGCCGCCGAGCTGCCCGCGATGGGCAGGAGCACGTCGGCGCCGTAGCGGTCGAAGAGCCGCTCGTCGGGCCGGCCCTCGCGCTGCGTGAGCAGGGGCAACTGGCCGAGGCGCACGAGCAGCGGATCGTCGTCCTCCGGCGCGGGCAAGGTGCCCCACGCCGAGTGCAGCACGCGCCACTCGCCCGCCTGGCGCACCGCGAAGGCGGTCAGCCGCGCGTAGAGCGTGCGGTGCAGCAGACGCGCGACCTCCTCGCCGATCTCGCCGGCAGTGCGCAGCACCAGCAGCGACTCGGAGAGCCGGCCGAGCTCGCGATGGAGATCGTGCCGCCGGCGCAGGAACAGGTCGTCGATCTTCGGCTGCAGCCGCAGCTGGTACGCGCGCCCCATGACGAACAGGCCGAACAGCACCGTCGCCGTCTGGGACGGCTCGCCCCAGCCGGTCCAGTCATCGAGCAGCCACAGGCCCAGCGCGACCGGCGCAGCGACCAGCGCCGAGGTCAGCGACCAGCCGAGCGCGCGCCAGCCGAAGTCGGGCGCGTCGATGAGCTGGTGCTCGCGGATCGCCACCGCCAGGACCACGGCCGACATGGTGATCCACAGGTACGAGGTGGGAAAGACCGTCACGCCCCACAGCGGCAGCAGATCGATGAGCGTGAGGTTGCCGATCGAGTAGGCGATCAGCACCGCGCGCATCTGCCGGCGCACGCGCATGTCGCTGGTGTGGCGCCAGCGGCCGATGAGCACCGAGAGCGACGCGATCATGCACGCCGACAGGTGCAGCACCGACACCGGCATGGCCGCGCCACCGCTCGCGGCCCAGCCGAACGGCGTCCGCCACGCCCCGTCGATCATCCAGGTCGTGGTCAGGCCCAGGACCGCGATGCCCGCGCCGACCAGGAACGCGGCCAGGCGCCAGCCGCGCAGCTGCGGGCCCCAGCCGACCAGGCTGGCCGAGAAGTGCAGCGTCGCCGGGCCCAGCATCGAGCCGGCGATCATGCCGACGCGCGTCACCGCCGCGGCCTGCGCCTCGCTGCCGCCCATCATGCTGGCGCCGATCGCGCTCAGCGAACCGGCCACGCAGAACATGTTGAGCGCGAAGGCGCGCCTGACCTCGAGGGTCGCGCGCGAGCCGCGCCCCGACAGCACGAGGAACGCCAGCAGCGTCACCGCCGAGATGGCGGTGCCGTACAGCAGACCCCAGCTCGACCAGCGGTAGCTCGTGAGGTCGAACGCGAGGGAGAATTGTTCCAGCGGGTCCATGCCCGCTGAGGAACTTACGCTATTCGCCGTCCGAGGCGACGCGGTTCTTGCCCAGGTGCTTGGCGCGGTAGAGCGCCGCGTCGGCGCGCTGGATGAGATCCTCGGCGGAGGTCACATCGGGATGCGGCCATGCGGCCACGCCCATGGATACGGTGATGGGCACCAGCTGGCCACCGGGCAGCGCGATCGGCTGCTCGCAGATGCGCTGGCGCACGCGCTCGGCAAAGGTGCGCGCGCCCGCCATCGCGGTCTCGGGCAGGAGCGCGGCGAATTCCTCGCCACCGTAGCGGGCGATCACGTCGACCGAGCGCTGCCCGCGCGCACACAGCTGCGCGACCTCACGCAGCGCCGCGTCGCCGGCCTGGTGGCCGTGACGATCGTTTAGCGCCTTGAAGTTGTCGAGGTCGATCATGATGAGCCCGAGGTCCTTGCCGTAGCGGCGCGCGCGGTCGAACTCCTCCGCCAGCCGGATGCGCAGGAAGTGGTAGTTCTTCACGCCCGTCTTGTCGTCGGTGACGACGCGCTCGTAGAGCTCGACCTGCTCGCGGTGCGCGCGGTCCAGGTTCTGGTAGGCGACCTCGAGCTCGCGGTTCTTGCGCTTGAGCTCCTCGCGACCCTCGTAGTGCTCGAGCGCGCGCCGCACGGTCAGCACCAGCTCGTGGGGATCCCACGGCTTGGTGATGAAGTAGTAGACGTGGCCGCGGTTGATGGCCTCGAGGATGTCGGTCACGTCCGTATAGCCGGTGAGGATCAGGCGCACCGGCTCGGGCCAGCGCTCGATCACCTTGCCGAGGAAGTCGGTGCCGCTCATCTCGGGCATCCGCTGGTCGGTGACGATGGCTGACACCGAGTGCGCCTCGAGCAGCGCGAACGCCTCGGTCGGCGTCACCGCGGTCAGCACCTTGTCGACGAAGTCGAGTCGGTGAAATGCCCGACGGAAAGCGTCGAGATTGTGCGCTTCGTCGTCGAGGTACAGGATGGTGTGGCCCATGGGCTCCCGGTTGGAGATGAGTCGCCGGTCCCTATTGTGCCACAATCGGCAAAAGAATCGTGACCTTAGCGCCACCCAGCTCTGGATCGTCGGTCACGCCGATGGTGCCGCCGTGGCGGTCCACGATCTGGCGGCTGACCGCGAGGCCCAGGCCGGCGGCGCGCGCGCGCGTGGTGAAGAAGGCCTGGAACACCCGCTCCGCGTCGATGGCGGGCACGCCCGCCCCTGAATCGGAGATGGTGACGACGACGCGCGCCGGGTCGTCGTTGGCCGCGACCGGCACGTTCTCCGCGGCCACGACGATGCGCCCGGGGCCGGCGATCGACTGCGCCGCGTTCAGGAGCACGTTCAGGAACACGTGGTTGAGCGCGCTCGGCCAGCCCGACACGGTGGGCAGCGCGGCGGCGAAGCGGCGCTCGACCTCGATGCGCCCGACCAGCTCGGGCCCGAGCAGGTTGAGCGTCGACTCGAGGCCGTCGCGGACGTCGAGCAGGCGCCGCTCGTCGTCGTCACGGCGGGCGAACCGGCGCAGGTCGCCCACGATGCAGCGCGCGCGCTCGGCCGCGCCTTGCATGGCGGCGAGCAGCCCGGGCAGCGTGCTGCGGGCCTCGCGGGCGCGCCGGATCGCCTCGCCACGCGGCCGCGCGCCGGCGGCCTCGCCGCGCGCGTAGAGCTCGGCGAAGTCGTCGGCGTAGCGCTCCATCATGGGCAGGTTGCCCGAGATGAAGTTGAGCGCGTTGTTGATCTCGTGCGAGACGCCCGCGACCAGCACGCCGAGCGACGACTGCCGCTCGGCCTGGACCAGCTGCGCCTGCGCGTACTTCAGATCCTCGACCGCGAGCGCGAGCGCGCGGGTGCGGTCCGCGACCTCCTGCTCGAGGTCTTGCGAGCGCCGCTCGAGCGCCTGCTCGAGCGCCGCGTTGATGAAGGCGACCGCGACGCGATCGCCGAGCTGCACGAGCCCCTCGCGCGTGACCTCGTCGAAGCTCTTGCCCGGCGAGCCGCCGCGCGCGAGCAAGATGCCGACGACGTTGCCCTGGTGGCGCAGCGGCAGCACCGCGTCGGCCTGCCAGGCGTCTAGGATCTGCGCCGCCGGCGCGCTGGCGGCGCCGGCGGCGTCGAGGTCGATCTCGCCCCGCGCGACCGGCTCGAGCGGCGCGGCCAGCTCGAGCGCCACCAGCGGTGCGCGCGTGCCCTCGGGCAGGCGCAGCTCGAGGCGTTGGCCGCCCAGGTCGACGTCGAGCACGACCGCGTGCAGGCGCAGCCCGGCGATCGCGGCGAGCGCGCGATCCACGAGCGGCATGAGCGACTCAGGTCGCCGCTCGCCCGCGCTCTCGGTGGCGAACTGGCTGACCATCGCGGTGTTCCGGGCAGCGCGGCGGCGGAACAGCGCGACCACGAAGGGCTCGACGCGCGCGATCCACAGCAAGAGCAGCCCCATCGCGAAGCCGACCGCGAACGCGCGCGGCACCGGCTGGCGCCAGCCAGCCCAGTCCTGGGTGACCAGCGCCAGCGCGTACGACGGCGCGAAGGTCGCGAGGGTCACCAGGGTCACGATGAGCGTCTTGTGCAGCGCGGTGCGCGTGTCGACGAGCCGCCACCTGACCGACGCGTAGTAGAAGACGATGATCGAGGCGGTGGTCGTGATCCAGGCGAGCGGCGGCATGTCGCCACCGGTCACGCCCACCATGTCGATCGCACCCGCGAGCGTGACCACGTAGCCGAGCGCGATGTAGCCCGCCTGGCGCCGGCGCCGCGACGGCGGCGAGGTCCACCACAGGCGCGCCGCCATCAGCCCGGGGCCGGCGACGCCGAGACACGAGAGCACGAAGAAGGTCCAGCCGTGCGGCCCGAGCAGCGGGTAGAGCCCACCCCAGGGCGCGAGGCGCACGCGCGACATGACGCCGGGATCGAGCCAGACCAGCGCGATGCCGAGCGCCGTGACCGAGACCGACACGATCATCCAGGAACGCCGGTGCGGTGAGCGCGCGAACCAGCTGACGTAGCGCATCGCGAACGCGCCGATCACCAGGACCACGGTCGCCGAGAAGCGACCGATGAGGAGGGCGACCTCGCGATCGTGACAGCAGGCGAGCAGCGCGATGCCCAGGCTCCACACGCCCGCCGCGAACGCGACCGGCGCGTAGGTCGGACCCGGCTCGCGGCGCGCGCCGGGCACGCGCCGCGACGCCACGATGAGCAGCGAGATCGCGGCGGCGAGCAGGAAGCACGCGAGCGGCGGGACCGCGAACGGGTTCCAGACGAAGCTCAAGGTGGTGCCGTCCGGGGTGACAATTTCGACACCCTACCCCGATCAGCGCGGAGAAGCGGCCGCCTCGCGACGTTTCAGGCGGCCGAGCGCCTCCTTCGCGAGCCGTCGGACCGCCGGCGTCTCGTGCCCCGAGGCCACGAACTCCAGGTAGTCGCGCGCCTCGTCGCCGCCGATCATGCCGACCGCATCGATGATCCGTCGCATCATGTCGAGGTCGGAGAACTCGACCATGTCGACGAGCGGCTTGACCCCGCGCGGATCGCCCAGCTCGACAAGGCCGCCGATGGCGGCGTCGCGGATCTCCGGATTCGGGGAGCGCAGGAGCTCGATGAGGCGCGGCACGGCGCCGGCCAGGCGCCGCTCGCTGACCGCGCGGAAGGCCTCGGTGCGTACGTCGGGATCGTCGGCGTCGAGCGCGGCGATCACCTGCGCCTCGTCGCCGCGGCGGATGCCGTCCTTGCGGACGAGCTCGCGGGTCGCGTCGGCGAGCGCGCGCGCGAACGCGTCTCGCGCCCGGGCGGGCAGCTGCTTGCGATCCGACGTGGTGATCGGCAGCTGGCCCATCACCCGCGACTCCATGCTGTGGGTGACACCGTCCTCCTTCCAGCGCAGGCGCACCGCCACGGCAGCATCGACGCGCCGCTCCTTGCCCGGCTCGCCGTCGAACGCGAGCCCGATGGTGAGCTCGATCCTGGCCGGCACGGTGGCCGCGCCAGGCGCCACCGCGACGAAGAGCTTCTGCTCGGCGAGCTCGGCCTCGAGCTGCTTGCGCAGCTCGGCGTCGTCGGGGCGCGGCGCGCGCGGATCCCAGCCGAGATCGGTGAGCTTGACCTCGCCGGGCGTCAACGTGACCGCGGCGCGCGGCGGACCGGCGTCGGCGCGACCGTTGGGCCCGGCGTCGGCGGTGACGTCGAACGCGGCGGGCGCGGCAGCGACGCCGGAGCCGGCGTCAGACGTGGCGGCGCTCGCGTGTCGATCCTTGCCGCTGCCGCACGCCGCCAGCATCAGCGCGAGCGCCAGCGCGGCGGGCGCGACGGTTGCCTTGGCTACTCTAGGCGACGTCCAGCGAGACGCGTTCACGGGACTCCGCCTGCCGCGCGCGCGGCTCGAGCCGCTTGGCGAAGATCACGAGATCATCGCCTGGCTTGTAGAAGTCACGGATGCGGCCGACCTCGGCGTAACCGGCGCGCTCGTAGAACACGCGCGCGGCGCCGTAGGACTCGAGCTGCGAGGTCTCGATGCGCACGGTGCAGGTGCGCGCCTGCGCGAGCTCGGCCTCCATCGCACGCACCAGCCTAGACGCCAGGCCCTGGCCGCGCGCGTCGGGGTGCGTGGCGATCCAGTAGAGGTCGTAGGTGGCCTCGGTCATGGGCGTGGGCCCGAAGCAGACGTAACTGAGGATGCGCCCGTCCGCGGCCGCGGCCGCGCCCGCGCCCAGGGCGACGTCGTGCGGCTCGGCCTGGGCGACAAGCACGTGGTAGTCCTTGCCGGGCTCGGCGAGGGCCTCGTCGAGGACCTCGAGCGCGACCCGGATCTCCTCGTCGTTGAAGGTGCCGGAGTCCTGGAGCAGGCGCGCCAGGTCGCCGCGGTCAGGCGGCGTGAGCCTTCGAATGCGCATTCCGGTACCTCTCCCACGCGATCTCGCAGATGCGCCCGATCAGCTGTGGGTACGACATACCCGCGGCGCGCGCGGCCTTGGCCACGCCGGCGTCCGGGCTGATGTCGCAGTTGGGGTTGACGTCGATCACGTACGGGATGCCGTCCTCGGAGACGCGGAAGTCGACGCGGCCGTAGTCGCGCAGCTCGAGCGCGCGGAAGGCGGCGATCGCGGTGCGCTCGATCGAGGCGCGCAGCCCGGGCGTGATGCCCTTCATTTGTACCGGCGTGGTGCCGGCGTACTCGGGCGAGCTCTCGTCCCACTTCGCGGCGTAGCCGACGATGCGCGGCCGGCCGGGCGGCAGGTTGGAGAAGTCGATCTCGTGGAACGGCAGCGCCTGCACGCGCTCGTTGCCGAGCAGGGTCACGTAGACCTCGCGGCCCTCGACGTAGCGCTCGACCAGGACCGGCTGCTGGAACTCTTCCAGCAGGTCGCGCACGCGCTTCACCAGACCCTTGCGATCGTGGATGACGTTCTCGTCCTTGATGCCGACCGAGGCGTCCTCGCGCGACAGCTTGCAGAAGAGCGGGAACGGCAGGTCGACACCCGCCGCGTCCTTGGCGCGCTCGATCGTGCACGACGCGGGCGTGGGCACGCCACGCGAGCGCAGGATGTCCTTGGCCTTCGGCTTGTGCAGGCAGAGCCCGAGCCCCATGGCGCCGGTGCCGGTGAACGGGATGCCCAGCATGTCGAGCACGGCGGGGATGACCACCTCGTGCGTCGAGTCCTGCGCCAGGCTCTCGGTCAGGTTGAAGATGAGATCGGGCGTGTTCTTGCGCAGCTTGGTGACGCAGTCCGCCAGATCGCGGCCCTCGACGCCCATGATCTCGGCGTCGAGCCCGAACGCGGCGATCGCGTCCTTGACGTCGAACGCCGCGGCGGCGACTTCACTGCGATCGCGCCCGAGCACGGCCCGACGACGACCCTCCGGTACGGGGTCGTAGTCCGTGTTGTAGAGCACTGCTACCCTGCGCACCCCAGTCCCCTCTTTCGCGCCTGGGCCAGGATTCTCGGCCGGCGCGCTGGGGAACTTGGGGTCAGATGGTCCTTGCTCCATGCATCCCCGCGATTGCGTCCTCTACTCTCATCCTATCGAGCCGAACCACGAGTGCAAGAGTTAGATCGATCATCCGCCTTGTGATCCGCTCGCGGACGCCGCCGCGAAGGCGCGCTCGAAGCGCGCGGCGAGCGGAGCGCACCAGCTCGCGAGCGCGGGCGGCAAGGCGCCGAGCTCGTCCTCGATCGTCGTCACGCGCACGTCAGTGAGCCCGCAGGGCACGATGAGCGCAAACAGCTCGAGCGGGGCGCGCGTGACGTTCAGCGCCCAGCCGTGGATGGCGACGCGCCGCGACACGTGCACGCCACACGCGGCGACCTTCGCCTCGCCCACGAAGACGCCGACCGGATCGCGGCAAAAGTGCGCGCCGGCGACGCCGCGCGCGCGCAGCTCCTCGGCGATGGCCTCGCCGGTGCTGGTGACGTGCGCGAGCACGCCGCCGCGCAGCCGGACGATCGGATAGATGACCAGCTGACCCGGGCCGTGCGCGGTGACGTCACCGCCACGTGACGTGCGCTCGAGCGCGACGCCGCGGCGCGCGAGCTCCTCCGGCGGCACGCGCAGGTTCGCGAGTGTGGCGGACCGGCCGAGCGTGACCACCGGCTCGTGCTCGACGAAGAGCACACGCTCGGCGCCGTCGTCACCGGCCAGGATGCGCGCGCGCGTCTGCTCCTGGAGCGCCAGGACCGGCCCGTACGCGGCGCGCCCGAGCCAGGTGAAGGGCAACAACCGACCGGCCTCAGTTGCCGTCGGTCAGCTCGGCGAAGAACTCGGCGTCCAGGTAGGCGACCGGCATGACCGCCTGCAAGACGCCCACGCCCGCGGCGATGAGCGCGTCGGCGAAGCCGTCGCCGTCGAAGACGGTGACCTGCGGACCCGGGACACGCACCTCGCGCTCGGCCTCGCCACCGACGCGCGCGGTGCAGAGCAAGAGCCCGGCGTCGAGCGACTTGGCGGCCACGCCTGCGCGCAGCTCGCCGACGGCCCGGCGGCCGGCCTCGTCGGCGCCCGCGCGCACGGCGATGAGCAGGCGCTGCGGCACCGCGCCGAGCTTGACGCGTGCGCTCAGGTAGCCGGTGGCCTCGACCCGCTTGACCCGCTCGATGTCGGTGTAGCCGAGCCGCTCGAGCAGCACGCGCGCCAGGTTCTCGAGCGCGGGGAGCGGCAGCCTGGCGAGCCGGCGGCGCATGGACACGCGCGTCTCGCGCGCCAGCGCGTCGGCGCGCTGGGCCAGCGCGTCCTCGAGCGTGGCGAGCTCGCCCTCGAGCGCAAAGGCGGCGAGGGCGAAGTTGCCCGCGCCCTGGTGGCGGACGCGCGGACGCAGCCCGCGCGCCTGGCGCGAGCGCGCGTCGTCGAGCAGCGCGACCCGCAGGGCGCGCCAGAGATCCTCGGGATCGCCGCTGACCGCGCGGCGCTTGACGGCCATGGCAGCGAGCTGGCGCGCGTGCATCGGGCGGCCGTCGCCGATCGAGCGGAGCAACTGGTAGCCCAGGTCGGCGAGGCCCTGGCGCGGGCCGCCGGGAAGCGCCTCGCCCATGGCGGCATCGCTGGCGTGCGCCGCGGGCGCGGGCGCCTGCGCGGCAGGCTGCGCGAGGGCGCCGGAGACGTGGCCGGAAGAGCCGTTCGCGGCGCCGGTGGCCGCGCCGGCTCGCGCCTGGTCGCCGCGCTGCCGATCGCGGTCACGATCGCCGCCTCGACCACCACGTCCGCGGTCGCGGTCGCGGTCGCGGCCGGCCGCGGCGGGCGCGGCCGCGACACTGGCGCCG
>JBKJOI010000637.1:0-3172 GCA_046595695.1 Haliangiales bacterium
CCGCTCGACCGCGGTGCGCTCCCCGGCGGCCTGGGCGCTGACCACCTTGATGGCCACGCGCGCCCCGATGACCGGCTGCACGCCGCGGTAGACCCGGCCCGCACCGCCCGCGCCGAGTAGGCCGGTGACCACGAAGCGATCGACGGTGACACCGAGCATCGGGTCGCTCGCCAGCGGCAGCAGCGGCGCACCGTCGCGGGCGCAGGTACCGGCGACGTCGGATCGCTCGCCGCATTCCGGGCAGATGCTCGCGGTCGACGTCGGAGTTGCGGGGGCCGCGGTCACGGACGCGAGGTTAGCCGAAAAGCCCGGGCGACTACGCGGCCAGGTGGGAGGCGCCGGCGTTCTTGGCCGGCAGCGCCTTCTGGTCGAGCCCGAGCGCGGTGCGCAGGATCCAGTCGGAGAGGCGGGTGGGCATGAGCAGCACGAGCCGCAGCACCAGCCGCGACGAGAACGGCGCGACATAGCGCGCCGCCGGGCGACGCGCGCCGATGGCGCGGCGGATGGCGCGGGTGACCACCTCGGGGCCGGCCGAGTAGCGGTCCATGCGCGTCTGGATGTCGCTCGCGCGCGTGAGCACGGCGGCGTACGGCGAGCCCTCGCGACGGTACTGGCCGATGAAGGAGGCGGCGCGGCCGGCGAACTCGGTGCGGATGGGACCGGGCTCGATGATGACCACCTCGATGCCGGCGGGGCGCAGCTCCATGCGCAGCGCGTCGGAGAGCGACTCGACCGCGAACTTGGTGGCGGTGTACGCGCCCATGAAGGGCATCGACATGCGCCCGGCGGTGCTGGCAACGTTGACGACGCGGCCGGCGCCGCGCGCGCGCATCTCGGGCAGGAACGCGCGCGTGACGGCCATGAGGCCGAACACGTTGGTGTCGAACTGGGCGCGCAGATCCGAGTCGCTGACCTCCTCGAGCGGGCCGGTCAGGCCGTAGCCGGCGTTGTTGATCAGGATGTCGATGCCCGCGCCCGCGGTGCGACCGAGGATCTCCTCGCGCGCGGCCATGAGCGAGACGGCGTCGGTGACGTCGAGGAGCACCGTCTCGAGGGCGAGCGCCTGCTTCGCGGCCTCGGCGGCGAGCGCGGCGAGCGCGTGCAGGTTGCGTCCCGTGGCGAAGACGCGATGGCCGTCGCGCGCCAGGTGCAGCGCGGCGTGGCGTCCGATGCCGGCGGTGGCGCCGGTGATGAGGATGGTCTTTCGGGCGTTCGCGGCGTTCGTGGCGTTCGTGGCGTTCGTCATCGGCTCTGTATCCCCTTATAGAAGGTAGCGTTGGCGCAGGACGGAACGTTCATTCCGAAATGAACGTTCATTCCGTATGGCCGAGAGGAGCCGCTGTCAAGGGGCGGAGATCGCGTTCGAGATGTGATGATTGCGCACTTGCTCCCAGGACCGCAGCAAGTACGGCTAGTTGGATGATGGAGAGTGTCCCCGGAGCTCGAGGGTGGCTCGGGTGCCTCCCGAGGGGAGGTTCTCGACCAGGGCGCGGCCGCCGTGGACTTCGGCGATCCTCCGGACGAGTGCGAGGCCCAGGCCGACGCCGCGGGCCTCGTCGTGAGCCTGGCCGGCGCCGCGGTAGAAGGGCTCGAAGGCGCGCGGGA
Organism: Haliangiales bacterium; assembly: GCA_046595695.1. Classification (GTDB taxonomy): domain Bacteria; phylum Myxococcota_A; class Polyangia; order Haliangiales; family SHYZ01; genus JBKJOI01. The sequence goes on from JBKJOI010000637.1 coordinate 1,606, forward strand.
GATCCTGGGCGGCGAAGCCGGCGCCGGCGTCCTCGATCTCGAACGCGACGAAGGCGCCGCCCGCGCGCGGGACGATACGCACGAGCGTCGCGCCGCCGGCGTGCTTGCGCGCGTTGTCGAGCAGGGCGCCGAGCGCGCGCGCGAGCAGCGTCGCGTCGGCGTCGACGATGGGCGAGGGATCGGGCGCCTCGACGCGGACGCCGCCGCCGTGGCGTGTGGCGGCCTGGCGTGCGACGTCGGCGGCGTCGAGGGGACGCAAGGAGAGGGCGCGGAAGTCGACGCGCGCCGACGCGAGCAGCTCGCCGACCAGCGCGTCCATCTCGCCGACCTCGACCTCGATCTCGCTCCAGACGTCGCGCGTGCCGGTCGCGCCCTCGCGGCCCATCTCGGTCAGCACGCGGACGCGCGCGAGCGGCGTGCGCAGCTCGTGCGAGACGCCCGCGAGCAGCTCGCGCTCGGCGCGGATCTTCTCCTCGAGCCGGCCGGCCATGTCGTTGATCGCCGTGGTCAGCTCGCCGACCTCGCCGGAGAGTCCGTGGCGTAGGCGCGCCCGGCGCTCGAGCTTCCCGTCGCCGAGATCGCGCGCCACCGCGGTGAGCTCGGCGAGCGGTCGGGTCAGCCGGCGCGACCACAGCCCGGCGAGCATCCACAACACCATGCCGGGCACGAGCACCAGGAACGGTGCGCGCCACGGGCTGAAGCCGAAACCGGCGTGACCGTCGTAGCAGAGCTCGACCGTGCCGCCGTCCAGCATCGGCAGCTCCTTTCGCTTCCTGCAGCCATCGAGCTCGCCGATGGCGTCGAGCACGTGGCCGTGTCCGTCGCGGGTGCGAACGGCCATGTGCATGTCCTCGGCGAGCGAGCGCGCCAGCGCCGCGCGCGCCGCCGGATCGCTCCACGCATCCTCGAAGCGGTGCGCGAGGAATCGTTCGGCGCGATCGGCGTCCTTGCGCCAGCCGGCGCCGCCGCCGAGCAGCCAGGTCACCAGGCCGACCGCCAGCGCGGTCGCGCCGATGGCGACGCCGAACGCCTTGAACATCTGGGCGCGCAGGCCGCGGCGGCGGCGCCGCCGCCGGTACCATCCTCGGGGCTCGTGCCCGTCGTGCCCGTGCATGTGCTCGTGCACGTGCTCGTGGCAGCGCTCGTGCGCGTCGTGCCAGCGCCCGCGCATCAGTCGTTCTCGCGCGCCAGCACGTAGCCGACGCCGCGCACGGTCTTGATGCGCCGCGGGCTGCGCGGGTCGTCGCCCAGCTTGGCGCGCAGGTGCGAGATGTGGACGTCGACGGTGCGCTCGCCCACCGCCACGTCGGCGCGCCCGGCCAGCGTCAAGAGCGCGTCGCGCGGCACGACGCGTCCGGCGCGCCGCGCCAGCGCCAGCAGCAGATCGAACTCGAGCCCGGTCAGGTCGACCGCCTTGCCGGCCAGGCGCGCCTGCCGCGCCTCGACGTCGAGGCTGAGATCGTCGACCAGGATCTTCTCGCCCGCCGCGTCGGGGCGCGCCCGCCGCAGCACGGCGCGGATGCGCGCGAGGAGCTCGCGCGGCGAGAACGGCTTGGCCAGGTAGTCG
>JBKJOI010000657.1:0-3526 GCA_046595695.1 Haliangiales bacterium
TCTTCTACCAGACCGACGTGAAGCACGACGGCCGCTGGATCGACAAGGGCTTCCTGGTCGCGCAGGGCGCCGAGCGCGCCGGCAGCCATCTGATATGGCACAAGATCGTGTGCCGCAGCGCGCCCGGCTCGATCTCGTTCGGCCGGCCGGCGTACGCGCACATGCTCTGCTTCAGCCGCGCGCTCCGGCTCGCGCCCGGGCAGTCCTCGCCCGACGTCCTGCCGCGCCTGGGCGAGATGCTGTGGTCGCGCGCGATGGGCCTCGAGGCGTGCCACGCCATCGCGACCTTCCTGACCACGCACACGCGCTGCCGCACCGTCGTCGATCCGTTCTGCGGCATGGGCACCATGCTGGCGGTCGCGAACGCGCACGGCCTGGACGCCATCGGCGTCGAGCTGTCGCGCCGGCGCGCCCAGAAGGCGCGCCAGCTGCACCTCGAGGGGCCGGGGCCGCCGGCGTCGTAGAATGCCGCATGGGCCTGGAGCGCGGAGCGGCCGCGCCTCAGTCGCCCGGACGCTCGCGCAGCGGGGCGGGCGCGGCGCACAGCGGGCAACGGTCGAGCAGCTCGGCGACGCGGCCACAGTCGCCGCAGTCGACGCGCAGCCCGTGGAAGCCGGCATCGAGGAGCTCGGTGCTGGTGCGTGGCTTGTCGGCGCGTCGGCCCTCGTAGGTGGTCCGCGCCGGCACCAGCGCGCGGTAGTTGACCTCGTCGAGGCCGCAGCGCGGGCACGCGAGCGGCACCGGCCATGCGTTCGGCGTCGCCAGCGCGGCGGCGAGGCCACCCGCGGCGTGGCAGCGCGGGCAGGCGCCCTCGGCGAAGACCACCTGCTTGCAGTCGGCGCAGGCGACCTCGAAGACGCCGTCGACGAACTTCTCGCCGTCGTAGACCCAGGTGATCGCGCCGACCGGCTCGCCGCCGAGTAGCGGCACGCGACCGTCGACGTAGCTGCGAAAGCCCAGGCGCTTGCCGCCGCACGCGCTGCAGCCGCGCGCGACCAGGTCGTCCAGTCCAGCTTCGGTGAGGAGGCCCATGGGCGGCAGCCTACCTCAGGTCGTGCGGCGCTCGAGCTACGTCCCGGCCGCCTGCTTGGCCGCGGCGAGCACCTCGGCGCTGTGGCCCTTCACGCTGACGTCGGCGAACACCTTGGCGATCTTGCCGTCGCGTCCGATCACGAAGGTGGTGCGCTGGGCGACGCCGCGCGCCGTGCTGACGCCGAACTCGGCGGCGATGGCGCCGTCGGGATCGCTGAGCAGCGGGAAGTTCAGCTGGTGCTTCTCGGCGAACGCCCGGTGCGACTCCGGGCCGTCCATCGAGACGCCCACGACCACCGCGCCCACCGATGCGAAGTCCGGGCTCGCGTCGCGGAAGTCCTGCGCCTCGATCGTGCAGCCGGGCGTGTCGTCCTTCGGATAGAAGTACACGATCACGGCCTTGCCCTGCAGCTTGGCCAGCGAGAAGTCGCTGCCGTCGTGCGCCTTGCCGCTGATGTCGGGCGCGGGCGCGCCGACCGGCAGCAGGTGGACGTCGGTCGCGACGGCCGGGGCGGGCGCGACCACGGGCGCCGGCTCGGGAGCCTTGGCGCCGGCGGTGTCCTTGTCGGAGCGGCAGGCGAGGAGGACGCCGGCCGAGAACAGCACGGTCATGGGGATCCTGATCATTCAGAGACGTTAGCATCGACCGCGTGCGCTCGAGCGGCGCGTGACTGAGGCCACAGGCGACGACCCGCTGCGCTGCCAGGGTCTCGCTCGCTGCGAGGCCCGATGCGCTGGTCGCGTGCGCGGCGCCGGCGAACCAACGCGGCCGTGACCAGCAGGCCGAGGCCGCCGAGCGCGAGCATGCCGGCGCCCGTCGCCGGGCGCGTGCCGCCGGGCGAGACGATGGCGCAGCCGAGCGCGGGGTCCTCGGCCGGCGGCCCGGTCTCGACCGAGTAGGCCTCACACATGCCCGCGGCATCGGAGTCGGTCAGGTCACGCTTGCGCTGCTCGCGCGGCTTGATGGTGGCATACATCGTCGACTCGGTGTCCGGGCTGTGGGCGAAGCCCACGACGTGGCCGGCCTCGTGGGTCAGGATGTTCTGCAGGTCACGGTCGACGCCGTCGTCGTTACCGTCGTCGTCGACGTCGTCGTCGACGTCTTCGTTCGCCGCGAACGAGAAGTCGTCGCTGTTGACCAGGATGTCCGCGTCGATCACTTCGCCGTTGTGGCAGTGGAACGTCAGCAGCGTGATCGCCAGGGCGTTGCGGTTACCCGGCCAGTCAGACTCGACCCAGATCACCGCGTTCTCGGCGTGGCCGTTGTAGCCGGCCTGGGGATCCTCGACGCTGCCGCCGTACTTCATGTCCAGGTAGGAGCACTCGACCGCGTTCCACGTCTCGAACGCCGCCTGCACGCCGGCCTGCGCCGCAGCCGGTGACACGTCGTCCACGCCGCGCGCGTCGACGACGTAGCGCACCGAACCCGAGCGCCACGCGAGCGGCATCGGCTCGCCACCGCAGCCGGGGTTCGCCGCGGTGGTCGTGTTGCGAACGAAGCCTTCGGGCGCGGGGACATCGTCGCCCGCGAGGCGCCAGGTGGCGCCGTTGCGATCGAGCTCGATGGAGACCGGACCGCTCGTCGGCAGCATCGACTGATCCGACGCGACCTGCGCGATGCCGTCGACGACGCCGCCGAGCTGGCGCACCACGAGCTCGCCAGGTGCCTGGCCGCGGCGCACACGATCGATCCGCAGCGAGGTGTCGGTGACGATGAGGCCACCTTCCCAGTGGCTGTCACGGTCGACGATGGTCGCGTCAACAGTGACAGAAGAAACCGTGGCTACGATTACCGAATAAAACAGCACCATGCAGGGTGCATCGTCCTGCTTTCGGGGAGGTGTACGTGGTTTCTTCAGAAACTTCGGGAGCTTGCGGCTCCACTGGCCTCCACCCACCGACACCCGCCGACACGCTGAGCCCTCACGGATCGAGGCGCATCCTAGCCCGCGGGCGGCTCGTCCCACGGCGCGAGGAAGGCCTCCAGCCGCGCGATCTCGGCATCGATCTCCTGGCGAAAGTCGCGTCCGCGCGGGCGCTTGCCCACGAAGCCGAGCTCGACGTCGACGACGCCCTCCGTGACGGTCACGTTGGCCCAGCCGATCACGTGATCCACCCACAGGAGCGGCAACGCGTAGTAGCCGCGCACGCGCTTCGCCACCGGGGTGTAGGCCTCGAACCGATACGGCCAGCCCCACAGGTGCTCGAAGCGGCGCCGGTCCCACACCACCGGATCGAACGGCGCCAGCAAGCGGACCTGACGCGGCGGCTCGACCTCGACCTCGTCAGCGGCGCGGTTCGCCGGCGGCGACAGGACCGCGAGCCCGTCGACGACCTGGCGCTCGAGCTCGCCACGACGCAAGAGCTCGCGGATCGTGACCCGGTGATCGTGCGCGCCTGGCAGCGATCGCCGCAACACCGTGGCCAGGCTGTGCAGCGTCGGCTCGGCGACCGGCGCCATCACCCGCGCGCCCGCGAGCCCGAGCTCGCGCAG
>JBKJOI010000672.1:0-5681 GCA_046595695.1 Haliangiales bacterium
GTCGGCACGCTCAAGAGCAAGAGCGCCGAAAGGCGGCCGGCCTGGATCACCTCGGACGTGCGCTTCACCGGCACGTGCACCGAGGAGGCCGGCGGCTTCAGCTGCGTCGGCGTGTCGACCTTCTCCGACACCCAGGAAGAGGCCTCGACCGAGGCGACGGAGGCCGCGCTCGAGGCCTACACCAACGCGATCGACCAGAAGATCGGCAACGATCCGCTGTTCGCGCAGCAGGTGCGCAAGATCTACAGCGAGAACCGGCAGCGCGCACTCGCCGACTTCGAGAACGCGCGCATCGCCGACGACGGCTCCACCTACGACGCGACGCGCAAGCGCGTGCGCGACGGCCGCCGCAACGTGACCGCGGCGCTGCGCAAGACCGCGGCGACGTTCGTGCCCGCGCAGCCGAAGGAAGTCTACTGGGAGGAGTACGAGCCGCTCGTGGGCGCCGGCTCGCGCTTCCTGGTGTTCTCGAATTACTCGTTCTCGGCCGACACCACCAAGAAGCTGGTCGAGCGCTACTCGCTGCCGGTGCTGGCCGAGGGCGCCAAGGTGCTGACCGTCTTCCCGGCGGTGTCGTGGCGCTTCCCCGAGATCACCACCGGCGCGGTCATCGTGGCGACCACGCCCGAGGGCGCGGTCGGCCAGATCGGCCTGCAGCCGCAGTACGTGGTGCTGATGGTCAAGAACCAGGTGATCGCCGACGCCGATTCGTTCGCGCTGGCGATCAAGGAGTCGATCGGCGCGCTCAAGGCCAACCCGACCGGCGGCGACATGCCGATCGACGTCAAGCGCGACGACGGCCCGCCGGTGCGCTTCTCGGCGCGCGTGCAGGGCGACCGGATCGGTGCCGACGCGCCGGTGCGCATCGACCGCGGCAAGGGCCCGCGCGGTGGCGACCGCCCGCGCGGCGGCGGCATGAACGTTTGGGAGACCTCGGGCGGCGGGGGACGCGACAACCCCGAGGACTAGCGAAGCTTCGGGACGACTCCGGGCCGCGAAAGGCGGTCCATGTGCCGCAGTCAACTTGCTGGATTCGCTCGCCACGCGGTACGATGCACGCGTGGCAGACCTCCCTCATCCATCTTGGCGGGTGCTTCCAGTGGCGCTCGCGCTCGGTCTGGTCGCGTTCGCGGCACCGGCGAAGGTTCAAGCGCAGCAACCGAAACCCAGCTTCGAGGACGCCTGGGCCAAGGGCCAGGACCTGTTCAACTTGGGCCGATACGACGACGCTCGCGTGCAGTTCGAGAAGGCGCGCGATCTCAGCCCCAAGCTGCCCGGCCCGTGGCGCTACCTAGGTCGGCTCGCGAAGATCCAGCAGCGCTGGGACGACTGCGTCAGCGCCGCCACCGAGGCCATCCGACTGAAGCCCGACTCCGACAAGGCGGCCGAGGTACGCGAGGATCTCGACGTCTGCCGCCGCGCGCTCAAACGCGCGCCGTTCGCCGGCGTCATCCCCGACAAGCAGGGCGCGCTCGCGGTGACCTCGAACGTCGAGGGCGCGCGCATCACCGTCGACGGCATCAGCAAGGGCGGCACGCCGCTCGCGCCGGTGCCGCTCACGCCCGGCAAGAAGAAGGTCGTCATCGAGAAGGCCGGCTACTTCATGCTCGAGCTCGACGTCGAGGTCGTGGTCTCGATCGTCGTCGACGTCGACGCGCAGCTCGAGGTCGACCCCGACGCCAAGGTCGAGATCGAAAAGCCACTCGGGCCCATCGGTGACGACATCACGGTCGGCTGGATCGTGGTCGCGGTCGACGCGCCCGGCGCCGCCGTGCTCATCGACGGCAAGGTGCCAGCGCTCGGGCCGCAGGGCTCGCTCGAGGCCACGCCCGGCGAGCACACGCTCTCGGTCACCGCACCCGATCACGAAGGCTACCGCCGGCGCATCCGCGTCGCGCGTGGCCAGAAGCGCACGCTCACCGTGAAGCTCAAGCCCACCGCGGAGATGCGCAGCCAGAACCGCGTGGGCTACGTGCTGTTCGGCGTCGCCGCCGCGGCGGCCGCGTCCGGGGTCGTGTTCGGCTTCCTCGAGAACGACGCGTACGAGGAGGCGCGCGACGCCTACGAGCTGGAGAAGGTCCGGCCCGGCACCGCGGACAACCTGCCGTCCGGTCTGCCCGAGTCCAACGTGACCACGCGCGCCGAGTACAACGAGCTCGTCGACAAGGCCGACGGCTACGCGCTGATCTCGAACATCTCGTACGGCGTCGCCTTCGTGGCGCTGGGCGTCAGCGTCTACTACTTCGTGAAGGCGCGGCCGTCGGAGCGCCCGGGCTACGCGGCGCCGCTGGCCGACAGCGGTCGCAAGCGCCCGCGGCTGGTGCCCACCTTCATGGCCGGTGGCGAGGGTGGCGTGGGCGCCCAGCTCACCTTCACCCAGGAGCTCGACTGGTGAGACGCCTTCGCGGTTCGTCGCTCTGCTTCGCGCTCGTGATCGCCGCCGTGGTGGCGAGCCTCACCGGCTGTAGCTTCTTTCACGACAGCCCGCCGGGCGCTTCGTGCAACTCGAGCATCGACTGCCTGGGCGGGCGGGATCCCAACGGCGCCGAGAAGTGCGAAAACGGCCTGTGCGTGCCGAACCTCGACGCCGGCCCGCTCCCCGACGCCGACACCACCGACGCCGACACCACCGACGCTGACACCACCGACGCCGACACCACCGACGCCGACACCACCGACGCCGACACCACCGACGCGGGAGCGCCCGATGCTTGATCGTTCACGCTCGGCGCTGCTCGCCGCGCTCACCGCCACGCTGGTCGTGCCGGCGCTGCACACCGGCGCCGGCGCCGCCGGCCTGGGGCGACCCAACGTCGCCTCGGCGCGCGCGCTCGGCTGGGGCGGCGCCTTCACCGCGATCGCCGACGATGCCACGGCGCTGCACCATAACCCCGCCGGCATGGCGCTACAGCTGCGCGACTCGTTCATGGTGGGCGCCGAGATCATCATCGCGCCGCGCAGCTACACGCCCGTCGACGCCGACGGCAACGAGGGCGAGCCGCAGAGCCCCTCCGACGCGCCCCACGTGCTGCCCATGCTCGGCTACGTCACGCGTCTCGGCCAGGAAGGCGTGCCCTCGCGCTTGGCGCTCGGAATCGGCTTCTGGAACACCTTCGGCGGTCAGCTCGAGTACGAGAAGGGCGAGCCGAACGTGGGCGCGATCGAGGCCACGCAGACGGCGGTGCTGGAGCTCGTGCCCGGCATCGCGTACGAGGTGAACGACTTCCTGCAGGTGGGCGCGGGCTTCCGCCTCGGCTTCGGCTTGTTCTCGGTGAAGACCAACAAGAAGCCGGTCACCGCGGACCTGTCCTCCTTCGGGGTCGGCGCCGGCCTCACGCTCGGCGTCATGGTCGCGCCCAGCAAGTCGCTGCGCATCGGCGCGGTCTGGCGCAGCCCGCTGACCACCAACACCAAGGGCACCGGCACCACCGAGACCTCCATCGGCGAGGTCACCGTGAAGCACGCGCAGGAGTGGCCGCAGCAGGCCGCCCTCGGCGTGCACTGGCAGGCCGCCGAGCGCTTCGGCGTGTCCCTGCAGGCGGACTGGACCGACTGGTCGCGGCTGCAGCACATCTTCGTCGACCTGGGCACCGACGGCAGCGTCGACCTGGTGACCGACTTCGAGGACAGCTACGCGTTTCACCTGGGCGCGCAGCTGCAGGCGACCGAGCGGCTGGCGGTCCGCGCCGGCTACACGTACGACTCGAGCGCCGTCCCCGATCGCACCATCGAGCGCCAGTACCTCGACGCCGTGAAGCACATCGTCGGACTGGGCGTGAGCTACCAGCTCACGTCGAGCTGGCGCCTCGACAGCGCGTTGGAGTACGTAGGTGGCCCGGCGCGCATGGTGCCCGACAACCGCGCCGAGTACGCCGACTTCCCGGAGCGCGCAAACGCCGCTCCCGGGATCCACGAGGGTCAGATCTACTCACTCGAGCTCGCGGGCAGCTACTCGTTCTGAGTTCCGCAGGAGCCCCGGCGCCCCGGCGCCCCGGCGCCCCGGCGCCCCCGCCCCGGGCCGGTTCACCGCGCCCGGCCCTCGCTCGAGCGCGCCACCAAATTGACAGGTCTGCATCACGGTTGTTACGGTAGGTGCGCACGAAAATGCCCGATGTATCTGAAGATCATCCCATGGAGGCTCTCCGAATGAGACCGCTTCGGCGCCTGCTCCGCTTCATCTCCACCACCGCCATCGCCGTCGGCGCCCTGTCCACCTCGGGATGCGTCGACAGCTACCACGGCACGTGGATGGAGTTCGTGCTGGGCCGCGAGACTCACATACCAGGCGACACACCGGGCGCCATCGGCGGCAGACCGCCCTCCGGCACACACTACGAGTTCTGGGTGGTCACCGGCGGACGCGCCTTCTATCTACAGAGCTTCGAGGTCACCAAGCAGCTCGATCCGGACTTCCCCTGCTTCATCGAGGACGCGGAGTCCAAGTTCCCCGGGCTGCACACGACCATGTGGTACGAGAAGAACCTCGAGGACGTGCTGTCGGATGGCAACCCGACGGAACCCGAGGGCGAGCAGGAGCTCGGCCAGATCGCCGACGCGTTCGTGCGCGAGGAACGGCTGTTCAAGGTGTCGGGCGCGCTCAAGGCGGTCGTCGGCACCGACCCGACGGTGACGCCCGCGATCCTGACCGCGCTGGCGAACGAAGTCACCGTCGCCGCGCCGATCACCGAAACCGACGCCGCCAGCAACGCTCGGCGCCTCGCCATCTGCAACGCCTTCTTCGCCGAGCACCCGCGCTACTACGTGGGCCAGGACAAGGTGTTCTCGCTGCCGCTCAACGGCGAATTCATCGGCATGGTCGACGGCCAGGATCCGCGCAACTCGGCGCCCGTCGGCGGCGCTGGATTCGCCGTGCCCGTCACCTTCGAGAAGTTCGACTACCTGTGGCTCACCTGGCAGTTCAACGACCCGCAGGACGCGCGCATCCCCCTCTACGGCCCGTCGACCTACGGCTACCACTACATGAGCGGCGTGCCCGAGCACCGCACGCGCCGGACCATCAACGTGCGCATGCAGAACGAGCAGTTCCCCGCCATCGGCGCGAATGTGGCGGTCTTCCCTGGTATCGACCAGGACAACATCCAGTTCTAGGAATAGCGGAGACTCGAGATGAACAATCCGACGAAGTACGTGTTGGTGACGCTCTCCGCGGCAGCGGCCGCCTGGCAACTGTCTTGCTCGACCATCGAGTGCGGCGAGGGCACCGTCGAGCGGGACGGCGTGTGCACGTCCGCGGGCGAGCCACCGCAGTTCAACTGCGGCCGAGGCTCCGTCTACGATGTGTCGAGCGGGACCTGCGTCGGCGACGTCTGTGACGGCGGCCCGTGCGGCATCTGCGGGCCGAACACCGCGCTCGAGTACAACGACGCCGGCGCCCCGGTCTGCGTGGGCGTGGGCGGCATCGTCGACTGCAACGCCGAGATCCAGTGCCCGCAGGGCTCGCTCGACAAGATGAACATCTGCGGGCGCCTCTACGACCTCGAGACCAGCGAGCAGATCCGCGACACCACCTTCCTCGCGGGTCTCGAGCTCACCTTTTATATCGCCCTCGACTTCGCCAACGATCCGACCGATCCGCAGGCCAAGTACTTCAGCGCCGACGTCGACGAGTGCGGCCGCTTCGCGGCCTCGAGCGGCGGGGAAAAAGGCACGCCCGTGCCGGG
>JBKJOI010000781.1:0-8876 GCA_046595695.1 Haliangiales bacterium
GGTGCAGGTCGAGGGCACCTTCGAGGACGGCACCAAGCTGGTGACCGTGCACGATCCGATCGTAGCCGAGGACGGCGACCTGGCGCTCGCGCTGCACGGCAGCTTCCTGCCGGTGCCACCGTCGTCGGTGTTCGCGGCGGCGCCAGGTGTGCCTGCGACCGAGCGCGACCTGCCGCCCGGCGCCATCATCGTCGCCGCCGGCGAGATCGAGCTGAACGCGGGTCGCCACCAGCTGACGCTCGTGGTCGTCAACCGCGGCGACCGCCCCATCCAGGTGGGCAGCCACTACCCGTTCGACGACACCAACCGGGCGCTCGACTTCGATCGCGCCGCCGCCGCCGGCCGACGCCTCGACATCCCCGCCGGCACCGCGGTGCGCTTCGAGCCGGGCGAGAGCAAGACCGTGCGCCTCGTCGAGGCGCCGAGCCGTTTCCTGGAGTAGCCATGCCGCTGCGCATCGATCGCCGCCACTACGTCGACCTGTACGGGCCCACCGTGGGCGATCGCGTGCGCCTGGGCGACTCGGATCTCTGGCTCGAGGTCGAGCGCGATCACACCAGCTACGGCGACGAGCTCAAGTTCGGCGGCGGCAAGGTGCTGCGCGACCGCATGGGCCAGACCGAGGGCGTCACCGACGACGAGGTGCTCGACGTCGTGATCACCAACGCGCTGGTCGTCGACTGGAGCGGCATCTTCAAGGCCGACATCGGCATCAAGCGCGGGCGCATCGTCGGCATCGGCAAGGCGGGCAACCCGCGCATCATGCCCAGCGTCACGCCCGGCATGATGGTCGGCGTGTGCACCGAGGCGATCGCCGGCGAGGGGCTCATTCTCACCGCCGGCGGCGTCGACACCCACGTGCACTTCATCTGCCCGCAGCTCGCCGACGAGGCGATCGCGAGCGGCGTCACCACGCTCATCGGCGGCGGCACCGGCCCGACCAGCGGCACGCGCGCGACCACCTGCACGCCGGGCGCGCGCCACGTCGAGCTCATGCTGCACGGCACCGACACGCTGCCCGTGAACATCGGCCTGACCGGCAAGGGCAACACCTCGGCGCCCGAGGGCCTGGTCGATCAGATCCGCGCCGGGGCCATCGGCCTCAAGCTGCACGAGGACTGGGGCTCGGCGCCCAGCGCCATCGACTGCTGCCTCACGCTCGCCGATCAAGAAGACGTCCAGGTCACCCTCCACACCGACACGCTGAACGAGTCGGGCTACGTCGACGACTCGATCGCCGCGTTCAAGGGCCGCACCATCCACGCCTACCATACCGAGGGCGCGGGCGGCGGCCACGCGCCCGACATCATCCGCGTCTGCGGCGAGCCCAACGTGATCCCCAGCTCGACCAACCCGACGCGGCCGTTCACCGTGAACACGCTCGACGAGCACCTCGACATGCTCATGGTCTGCCACCACCTCGATCGCAACATCCCCGAGGACGTGGCGTTCGCCGAGAGCCGCATCCGCCCCGAGACCATCGCCGCCGAGGACATCCTGCACGACCTAGGCGCCATCAGCGTCATGTCGTCCGACTCGCAGGCCATGGGGCGCATCGGCGAGGTCATCGCGCGCACCTGGCAGACCGCCGACAAGATGAAGCAGGTGCGCGGCGCGCTGCCCCAAGGCGGCGTCGCGGCCGGCCCGGCCGACAACGAGCGCATCCGCCGCTACATCGCCAAGTACACGATCAACCCGGCGATCGCGCACGGCGTCGCGCACGACGTCGGCTCGGTCGAGCAGGGCAAGTGGGCCGACCTGGTGCTGTGGCAGCCGGCCTTCTTCGGCGTGAAGCCCGAGCTGGTGCTGAAGGGCGGCATGGTCGCGTGGGCGCAGATGGGCGACCCGGGCGCGTCGATCCCGACGCCGCAGCCGGTGATCGCGCGGCCCATGTTCGCGGCCCTGGGCGGCGCCGTCGGCCCGACCAGCTTTGCCTTCGTATCGCAGCGCTCCTACGAGGAGGGCAACGTGCAGGGGCTGCGCCTGAAGAAGCGCCTGTCGGTGGTGCGTCGCTGCCGGACCATCGGCAAGCGCGACATGAAGCTGAACGACGCGCTGCCGCGCATCACCGTGGATCCCGAGAGCTACGAGGTGCACGCCGACGGCGTGCTGCTGCGCTGCGAGCCGGCGGCGCGCGTGCCCCTATCGCGGCGGTACTTCCTCTTCTAGGCATCGTGCGAACGTGAACACCTGGCGCCTCATGCAGCTCGCCGACTCGGGGTTCCCCGTGGGCGGCTTCGCGCACTCGGGCGGGCTCGAGGCCGCGGTACAGCTCGGGCATGTGGCCGGCGAAGCCGGCGTGCGCCGCTTCGCCGTCGCGACGATGTGGCAGGCAGGGACGTTCGCGCTCCCGTTCGTGCGCGCGGCGTGGACGGCGGAGGACCCACACGGTGCGACGCTGGCCGCGCTCGACCAGCGCTGCGAGACCGCGCAGGCGAGCCACGTGGCTCGCCGCGCCAGCCGCGCGCAGGGCCGCGCCTGGCTGCGCACCTGCGCCGATGTGTTCCCGCGCGCGGCCGCCGCGCCTTTGCGCCTGCCGCTCGGCCACCTGCCGGTGGCGTTCGGCGCGACCGCGCGCGCCCTCGCGGTCGGCGAGCGCGACGCGCAGGCGGTCTACCTGTTCCTGGCCGCGCGCGGCGCGCTGTCGGCCGCGGTGCGCCTCGGCTGCACCGGCCCAGTGGCCTCGCAGCGCCTGCTCGCCGCGCTCTCCCCTGTGACCGACGACGTGCTCGCGGCCTGCGCGGCGCGGCCGCTCGAGCAGGCCGCGCACAGCGCGCCGATCGAGGAGCTTTTCGGCACGCTTCACGACGCGCTCACGGCGCGTCTCTTCCAGTCGTAGTCAGGAGCAGGATCCATGGGCCACGACACTGATTCTCACGACCATTCATATCCGCATTCGCATGCCCATTCGCATGCGCATCCGCACGGCCATTCGCATGCGCACGAGCCGTCCGGCGGCCCCGGCGACTACGCGGCGCGCGAGCAGCCGCTCGGCCGTGATTTCGGCGCGCGCGCCTACACCGTCGGCATCGGCGGCCCGGTCGGCAGCGGCAAGACCGCGCTGCTCCTGGCCCTGTGCCGCGCCCTGCGCGACCAGGTGCGCCTCGGCGTCGTCACCAACGACATCTACACCCGCGAGGACGCCGAGTTCCTGCAGCGCCACCAGGCGCTGCCGCCCGCGCAGATCCGCGCCGTCGAGACCGGCGGCTGTCCGCACGCTGCGATCCGCGAGGATGTGAGCATGAACCTGCTCGCGCTCGAGGATCTCATGCTCGACGTCCACCCCGAGCTGCTGTTCGTCGAGAGCGGCGGCGACAACCTCACCGCGCAGTTCTCGCGTGAGCTCGCGGACTTCACGATCTACGTGATCGACGTCGCCGGCGGCGAGAAGGTGCCGCGCAAGGGCGGCCCGGGCATCACCCAGTCGGACCTGCTGGTCATCAACAAGACCGATCTCGCGAGTCTGGTCGGTGCCAACCTGGACGTGATGGCGCGCGATGCCCGGCGCATGCGCGGCGACGGCCCGGTGGTGTTCGCGCAGGCGGTGCACGGCGCTGGCGTCGCCGACGTGGTCGAGCGGGTCACGCGCGCGTGGCGCGCGGCCACCGCGTCAGTCGCTGCCGCCAGCGACCACCGATAACACCGGATCCTCGGTGGCGCTCACGTCGGAGTCGGCGCCGCGCATCTTGTAGCCGACGTTGCGCACGGTCTCGATGAGCCCGCCCATGCTGGCGCCCAGCTTGGCGCGCAGCCGGCGCACGTGGATGTCCACCGTACGGGTGCCGCCATAGTACTGGTAGCCCCAGACCTTCTGCAGCAGCTGATCGCGCGAGAACACCTTGCCGCGGTTCTGCGCCAGGAAGCGCAGCAGCTCGAACTCCTGGTGCGTGAGCGCCAGCTTGCGGCCGCGCAGCCGCGTCTCGTAGCCCGCGACGTCGATGAGCAGGTCGCCCATCTTGATGATCTCGTCGGAGCCGAAGGCGGCGCTGTCCCAGTCGAGCTGCCGCAGCCGGGCGTACAGCTCCGCTGGCACCACGGGCTTGAGGATGAAGTCCGAGGCGCCCACCGAGAAGTCGAGCGCGGGCAGCCGCGCCAGGGTGACCGCGATGATCGCGGGCACCTCGGCGAGCGGCGAGGAGCCGCCCAGCTTGCGCAGGCAGCGGATGCCGCGCTCGATCTCGTCGCCCGCGTCCACGATCACGATCGTGGCCGGTCGGCGGTGCAGGTCCGCCTCGTCGAGCAGGCCGAGATCGAAGCGCCCGACGAGGACGTCGCAGCCGAGATCACGCAGGATCGACGAGACAGAATCAGCGTCTCGGTCGGTCAATTCGGGTTCTGCACAGAGCACAACGACGCGCATGAATGAGAGGACGCTAGCACGCTGCGTCATGCGTCCGATCACGCCCGCCGGCCCGGATGTTCGAAGTTCCAGCGAATTGCCATTCTGGAAACATGCCGGATACACCTCGGCCGCGGCGCGGACGCACATGGCCCGTACGCCCGGGTCGGCGCGGCTGTTACAGGCTCGGCGACCATGCCCGCCGTGGGTTTCCGGACGTAACGAAGGCCACGCGGCTCCCGTCATTACCTCCACAACAGGAGGCTCCCATGACGAGACATCCAGGAACGTTCATCTTCGCATGCGCGGTCGCGCTCGGCGGCGCGGCGTGCGCTAGCGACGACCCCACGCCGATCACCGGGACCGATCCCGACACCGCGCAGGTGGTCGGCGTCGACCGCTTCCAGGACGGCTTCGCGACGCTGTTCAAGCGCTCCGGGCCGGCCTTCGATCCAGACAACGTCGCGCCCATCGTCCCGGCGCCCAATGCGCCCATCGACATGGACACCTACTTCCTGGTCAAGGCGCTCGGGCCCGCCGGGCAGAAGGTGACCTACTACGCGCTCGACATCCTGCCCGACGTGCCCGCGCGCGCGTACGTGTTCGTCGATGCGGCCGGCGCGCCGGTGCCCGGCCAGCTGCCAGTGATCGACGCCATCCCGGGCGACGGCGGCTACAACGACTTCGTGCGCATCAGCGAGGTCACCGTGGGCGATGACTTCGTGGCCAACACGCTCACCAGCGCCGCCCAGGTCAGCGCCGCGGTCAGCGCTGGCGCGGCGACGCTCGTCGAGACCACGCGCGTGGCCAACTGGGCCATCGTGCCCGAGGGCACCATCGCGACGCGCAAGTTCGCCGGCGCGCGCGTCGATGGCTTCCGCGCCTGGTACCGTGACCAGGTCGCCCACTACCTGCGCTTCGACGAACAGCTCGAGGCCGCGGGTGGTGCCGTGCCCAGCTCGGGGATCGTCGTGATCTTCGCCAACGACATGAGCCCGGGCAACGGCTTCGAGGCCGAGGCCGGTGGCCAGACCCACAACGTGGTCGAGACCCTGCCGGGTGACCCGTTCTACTCGTCCTACTGGGCGCACGCGGTCGGCAGCCGGGCCGGGTTCGACGGCGTCACTGACTGGGCGAGCGCGCTCGCGAACGCCGCGATGCCGGTGCCGGTGGTGGTGAACTGCCCCATCGTCGCGCCCTAGCGAGCGCGGCGCGCGGACGAAACGCCGCGCGCGGTAACGAAACGCCGCCCCGGACGTCCTCCGTGGGTGACCGAGGAACCCATGCCTGACGCCACGCCCGACGACACGCTCATGGCCGACTACACGCACGGCGACGAGCGCGCCGCCGGGCTGCTGTTCGGGCGCATCGGGCCGCGGCTGCGTTCGTTCTTCCTGCGCGCGTTCGGCAGCCCGGCGCTCGCCGACGATCTCACCCAGCAGACCTTGCTGAAGGTCCACCAGGCGCACGACAAGTTCCGCGGTGACTCGCCGGTGGCGCCGTGGATCTTCGCGATCGCGGGGCGGGTGCGCCTGGACGAGCTTCGCCGCCGGATGCGCCTGCCGCGCTTCGTCGAGGACGTCGACGAGGCGCTCGAACTGGTCAGCAGCACGCCCGACGACGCGGGTGCCGACGCCTCCGGCGTCGAGGCGCTGGACCGCGTTGCGCTGGCCGCGCGTGTGCACGCGGCGCTCGAGCGGCTGCCTGAATCCCAGCGCGTGGTGGTGAAGCTGCATCGCTTCGAGGGCTGGACGTTCGCGCAGATCGGCCGCGAGCTGGGCGCGAGCGAGGGCGCGGTCAGGATCCGCGCTTTCCGCGCCTACGACCGCCTGCGCGTGCTGCTGGCGGATCTCCGGGAGGAATCACGATGACGTGCGAGGAGCTGCGACGCGACGCGACGGGCATCGCGGCGCTGGGCCCCGAGGATCACGCCGCGCGCGCGGCGGTGCTGCACGCGCGCGGCTGCGCCGGCTGCAAGCGCGCGCTGGCCGACGGAGTGGCGCTGGTGGCGCTCCTGCGTCAGGTCAGCCTGCCGGCGCCCGATGCGGTCGATATCGCGCGCGCCAGGGACGCCCTGCGCGCCGAGCTGCGGCGCGAGCGCTTGCTCGCGCTGCTGGCCGGGCCGTGGTCTCTGCTGGCGATCGCCGCGGCGTCGCTGGTGCTGGTCTTCGTCGGGGCGGGAGACGCCCATTCGCGCGGCGAGCTCGCGGCGCGCACCGGCGGCCACTGCCTGCTCATCGAGGGCGGCGCGGCGGCCCTGCCGGTCATCGCGCTGCTCGTGGCGACTCGGCGCGGCGGCTGGTCGCCCTGGTCCCCGTGGGCAAGCGCCGGCCTCGCGGCCGTCGGCGCGCTCGCCGCGCAGGTCATCCTCCTGGCCGGCTGCCCCGTCGCGGGGGTCGTGCACGCGGCCGTGTTCCACCTGGGCGGCGTGCTGCTCGTCGCGCTCCTTGGCGGGGCGTTCGCGCGGGGCCGCTCGTCGGCGCTGGCCTGAGGTCCCCCGCCTGCGGCGAGCGCGGTGTCTGCACCGGCGTGCGGCATTCTGGCGGACCTGCGGCAATCTGCCGTCCCGGCGGCCAGGTCCGCCAGCCGGCATTCGGCCAGGTGCGTCATTTTCGGCTCGTCGCGGGCGGCCTCGGAGCTAGACTCCGCTTGCCTTGAGCCCCCCCTCCACCCGCGCGTGCGCGATCTGTCTGCCGTACCTGCTGGCGGCCTGCGTCTGCGCCGGGGCGGTGCTGCTGGCGGGTGACACGCTCGAGCCCGTGAACGGCGCCGGGTTCGAGGAACGCATCCACGTCGACGAGCCGCTCGTCGCCGTCCACGACGTGCTCGCGCGGCCCCGCTCGCGCAACCCGCTGCCGTCGGTCCCGCTGCTCGGCGTGCCGGCGCGCCCGCTCGGCCCCTACATCGCCCCACCCGGGGTCTGTGTGGTCGCGCAGTCGCTCGTGCGCCTCGACGGCTGGCACGAGCGGCTGGCCGCGGCGCCGCCCTCCGCCCGCGCTCCTCCCCGCGCGCCGGCGCGTGCCTGAGGTGCGCGTCGGCCTCGTCGTGTTGAGCTCGTTCGTCTGGTTCTCGATTGGTTCTCGTTTCGCTCGGAGGAGTCATGCATTCGATCGTCGTACCGGCCTGGGCCTGGGGTCTCCTGGCCGGCCTCATGCTCACCTTGATCTCGATCGACCTGTTCGCCCACCGCGGCGACCGGGTCGACTCGCGCAAGCGCGCGATGGTGTGGACCATCATCTGGATCGCCGTCTCGCTCATGTTCAACGGCTGGGTCTACTTCCACTTCGGCGCCAACGCGGGTGAGGAGTTCCTGGCCGCGTACCTGCTCGAGAAGAGCCTCAGCGTCGATAACCTGTTCGTCTTCATGCTGATCTTCGGCACGCTCAAGATCCCCATGAAGGAGCAGCGGCGCGTGCTCACCTGGGGCATCATCGGCGCGCTGGTCACCCGCGGCATCTTCATCGCGGTCGGCGCGGCGGTGATCTCGCGTTGGCACGCGGTCATGTACGTGTTCGGCGCCATCCTGATCTACACGGCGTTCAAGCTGCTGCGCGCGCCCGAGGAGAACCAGGAGACCAAGCTGCTCGACTGGCTCGAGAGGAAGCTGCCCTGGACCAAGAAGCTCGACGGCCACAAGTTCTTCACGCTCGAGAACGGCAAGCGCGTCGCCACGCCGCTCTTCCTCGCCCTCATCGCCATCGAGATGACCGACATCGTCTTCGCGGTCGACTCGGTACCGGCGGCCTTCTCGGTCACCACCGAGCCGTTCATCGTCTACAGCTCCAACGTGTTCGCCATCCTGGGCCTGCGCGCGCTCTACATCGTGCTCGCCGGCGCGCTCGGCGAGCTGCGCTACCTGCGCTTCGGCCTGGCGGCCGTGCTCGGCTTCGCGGGCGTCAAGATGATCATCGCGGATTGGTTCCACGTCGACCCGATCATCGCGGTCATCATCATCGTCGTGTGCATCGGCGGCACCGTGATCGCCAGCCTGATGGCGAACAAGCGCGACGAGCGTGAGGGCGGGACCGGCGCGGGCGCCGGGCCGGACGCGGGGGCAACGCCGCCGACCACGCCGACGACGCCGTCGTCCTCGACGACGGCCAGTCGCGCCGAAAGTTAGCCCCCTCGGAGTACTTCCGTGGCACGCGCCGCGGCCAGCCGGTGTTCGGGCCGCTCGAGTCCACCGCCGTGGAGCTGGTCGCCGATCGCTGCGTGGGCGAGCTCTCGGTGCGCAAGCACCCGGCGCGCTCGCTCTACCTCATGGCCTACAACTGCGGCGAGCCGCGCGGCATCGTGATGCGCACCGCGACCACGCCGACCGGCCCGTGGACCGACCAGGTCGTGCTCTTCGATCCCTGGGCCGACGGCGGCTACCAGCACTTCATGCACGCCAGCGAGAGTTTCATGGGCCACGACGACGGCCTCGCCGAGCCGTACGGTAGCTCGGCGCGCCAGCTCAGCCAGCAGATCACGGTGACCCAGGACACCGACGACGGCCACGTGCAGTTCGAATTCGTCGGGCCCAAGCTGGTCTCGC
>JBKJOI010000950.1:0-30758 GCA_046595695.1 Haliangiales bacterium
GTGATCAAGGGCAAGGTCAAGTACATCAGCCCGGAGCAGGCGCTCGGGCGCAAGCTCGATCACCGCTCCGACATCTTCTCGCTGGGCACCGTGCTCTACGAGATGCTCACCAAGATCCCGCCCTTCACCGCGGCCAACGAGATGGAGCTGCTCATCAAGGTGCGCGACGCGCGCTACATCCCGGTGCACCAGCTCGAGCCCGACGTGCCGCCGGTGCTCGAGGCGATCATGGACCGCGCGCTGACCCGCTCGCGCTCGGCGCGCTACCAGTCGGCCGAGGAGATGGCCATCGAGCTCAAGGCGTTCCTCGCCGATTTCGCGCCGGGCTACTCGCGCAGCCACCTGGGCCGCTACCTGCGCCGCATGTTCGAGGAGGAGATCGAGCGCGAGCTGCGCCTGCTCGAGGAGTACGTGATCAGCGGCGGCACCGACGATGCGCCCGACCTGGGCGAGAACCTCATCGCCGACGCGCTCGGACCCGACGCGCCGTACTCCAAGTTCACGCCCATCGCGTCGCCCGAGCACCTGGCGGGCGCGGGGCCGGCGGGCACCGACAGCGCTGCCGCGGCCGTGGTCGAGACGCGCCCACGCCGGCCGACGCCGCACCCGGTCGCGGGCGAGGGCGGCCGGCAGAACCTGACCTCGGCGCGCACCCTGCCCGGCCCCATGCCCACCGAGGACGACGCGCTGGCCCCCGGCGTCGACCTGCACAGCGCCGAGACCAAGATCATCGACAAGAACAAGGACGCCCCGGTCATGCCCAAGCCGGGCGCGACCACGCGCAAGCGCGGCGGCCACGCCGGCTCGCCGGGCGGCCGCGATCCGCGCGAGCTGGATCCGATGATCCACGACTCGCCGACGCTGATCTTGAAGAAGGACCGGCGCAAGTAGGCGCGCGTGGTGGGCGCGCGTGGCCCCGCGCGCCGCGCGCGTTCGCCTTCGCCTAGTCGCCGAGCCGCACGTCCAGCGTGGTCACCTCGTCGCCCGCGCGCACGGCGACCTTCTTCGCGCCCTGCCCCGCCTCGGCGTGGCTGGCGGTCACGGTGACATCGCCGGCGGGCACGTCGACCAGCCGGTAGCGGCCGAGCTTGTCAGTGGTGGCGCGCACGCCGGCGCACTCGACGGTCGCGGCGCGCACCGACTCGCCGTGGCGATCGTAGACCGTGCCCGAGATGCTCGCCCCGCGGGAGAGATCGACGGCGAGATCCGCGACCGTGATCGCGCGCGGCTCGCGGCCCGCGGGCACGTCGACCTCGACGCGCTGCGCGGCGTAGCCGGGGGCGGCGAACCTGAGCGTCCAGCGGCCCGGCGTGAGCGCGGCCAGCTCGAACTCGCCGGCGCGGTGCGTCTGCGTGCGCGTCTCGCCCGCGGGTCCCTCGGCGCGCAGCGCGAAGGACGCGATGCGCGCGCGCGTGTGCGCGTCGCGGACCAGGCCGTCGATCCCGCCGCCAGCGCGCAGGACCAGCCGCACGGCGCGGGCGCCCGCCTGGTAGGGCCCGAGGCGCGCGCGCGGCCAGTCGGGGTGCGTGAGCTCGAGCTCGAGCGCGCCGGCCGGCAGGTTGACCAGCGTGAAACGGCCGTCGCCGTCAGTGGTCGCGGCCCGGCCGCGGCCAGCCACGGTCACACGCACGCCGGCGATCGGGCGGCCCTGCGGATCCTCGACGCCGCCGTCGAGCGCGCCGCCCGAGGCGGCCAGGCGCACGTCGCGCTCGAGGGTGCGGCCGTCGTCGGGTGCGCCGAGCGTGAGCGCGAGCTCGCCCTCGCCGCCACGCTCGTCGGCGGCGCGCAGCACCAGCTTGCCGGTGAGACGGGCCATCTGGTAGCGCCCGGTCTCGTCGGCGAACGTGGTCGCGACCAGCTCCTCGCCGCGCCACGCGGTGACGCGCGCGCCGGGCGACGAGACACCCGAGGCATCGAGGACGCGGCCAGCGACCGTGGCCCCGCGCACCAGCACGACCTTCACCTCGGGGCTGGTGGCCGCGCTCGCCAGCGACAGCGCCGCGCTCGCGCCGCCCGCGAAGTCGGGGTGCGTCGCGCGCACCACGAAGCGCCCCGCCGGCAGCGCGTCGATCCGGAAGCCGCCGTCGGCGCCGGTGACCAGGCCGGCCTCGGCGGCCGCGGTGGCCGCGGCGCCCGTGGGCGTCGCGCCTGGATCGGCGGGTGCTGCAGCCAGCGTGGCCGCGCCCACGCGCCCGCCGGGTGGTGGCGCGAACGGGACCGGACCCAGCAGGACGCCGAGCTCGCCGAGCGGCAGGAAGTCGGCGCGCGGCCGCGCCACGGCGCCCGCGGCGCCCGCGATCACGGTGCCGTAGGCGCGCGCGTAGCGCCGGGCGCGCGTGCCGACACTGACCACGACCGTCCGTCCGTCCTTGCCCTCGCCCTCCAGCTCGACGCGGGCACCGACCACGGGCTCGCCGCGCGCGTCGACCACCCGGCCCACGACCACGCCGCCCGGCGCCATCGGCACGTCCACGGCCAGCGTCTGTCCGGCCGCGACCTGGAGGCCCTCGGCGACCGGCGCGAGGTAGCCGGGCGCGACCGCGTCGACGCTCCACGGCCCGGGCAGGACGCCCTCGAGCACGAACGCGCCGTCTGCGCCGGCGACCGCCGTGCGCGTGGGGCCCTCGTCGGGCGTGAGCCACACGTGCGCAAAGGCGATCGGCGCGCGCGTGGCCGCATCGATCACGCGGCCCTCGACGACGGCGGCCGGGCCGAGCGTGACCGCGAGCTCGGGCCAGGGCCCGACGCCGAAGCGTTCGACCTCGGCGGCGCGCGCCGCGCGGGCGCCGCGGCGCGCCGACAGCGCGTAGGCGCCCTCGGGCAGATCGTCGATCAGGAAGCGGCCGTCCTTGCCGCAGACGACCACGCGCGGCAACTCGAGCGACGCGCCCGCGACCTCGACGCTCGCGCCGGCCGCCGCCACGCCCTCGTCCGTGACCAATCCTTCGATGATCACGCGGCGCGCGACCATGACGGTGAGCGCCGCGCCGGGCACGTCCACGCGGCGCACCTCGGCGGAGATGACCGCGGCGCCTTCGACCGACACGCGGTAGGCGCCGGCCGCGAGCCCGGTGATCTCGAAGCTACCGTCCTTCGCGGTCTCGGCCTCGCGCGCGGGATCGACGCCGCGCTCCGGGCTCACCGTGATCTGCGCGCCGGCCACGGGATCGGCTGACGCATCGACCACGGTGCCACGCAGGACCTCGGTGCCCGCGGGCGGGGGATCGGGCCGACGAGGCGTCCCCGCGTCGCCGCCGCCGCGATCGCCCGCGTCAGCACGGGCCGCCGCAAGGCCTTCATGATCTCCGCCAGTTGCGCCGCGCGACGCGAGCCACCCGCCGGCCGCACCCAGGGCCACGACGGCCGCCGCAGCGAGCGCCGAAAGTCTTGCCATCCGTCTGCGATCTGCCACTCTCTAGCCCACTCCCGGTGCCCAGGTGATAGCACTTGCGCAGCCCGGTCCGGGCGTGTTACCCGTTTGCCCCTCTGGGACCTGTCTGGGACCCACCTTTGGAACTCTGTTTGGAACTCTGGTTGGAGTCGATGAACCATGGCCTACACGTGTGACATTTGCAGCAAGCGACGCCTGGTCGGTAACAAGGTGTCGCACTCGAACATGAAGACCAAGATGCGCCAGCAGCCGAACCTGCAGCGCGTGCGCGCCAAGGTCGGTGGCGGGAACAAGCACATTCGCGTGTGCACCCGCTGCCTTCGCTCCGGCCTGGTGCAGAAGGCCTCGTAGTCCGCCGGCGCCATGGCGCTCTTCAGTAACAAGCAGGAGTCGAACCTTCGCTCCTGCGTCCAGATGGTCGAAGGCGTCATCAAGGCGCTCGGCCACGATCCCGACGAGAGCCGCATCGTCACGCCCGCGCAGCATCCGGCGTGGCGTGTGCAAAAGGGCTCCGCCTTCGTGACGGTCGCGATCACCAGCGACGGCTCCGCAGGCGAGAACCAGCTGCTGGTCAGCGCGCCGGTCTTGCGCCTCGACGCCTCGGTGGATCGCGCTCGTTTGTTCCAGCGCCTGCTCGAGCTGAACACGACCGCCATCAAGGGCGCCGCGTTCGGGCTCGCCGGCGACGACGTCCTGCTCATCGCCGAGCGCTCCACGCTCGACCTCGATCTCTCGGAAGTGCACGACGTCGTCAAGAAGGTCCAGGAGTACGCGGACCATCATGACGACGTGCTGGTCGCCGCGTTCGGCGGCAAGCTCCCCGGCGCCGGCAGCCCGCGCTAGCCTCCGCATCGGGTCGGCTGCAGGCCGTCACACCGTCGCGATCGCGTCGATCTCGACGAGCGCGCCCTTGGGCAGGCCGGCGACCTGGACGGTCGCGCGCGCCGGCGGGGACTCCTTGAAGTAGCCGCCGTAGATCTCGTTCACGTGCGCGAAGTCACCGAGGTCCTGCAGGTAGATCGTCGTGCGCACGACGCGCTCGAACGACGAGCCGGCGGCGGTGAGCACCGCGCGCAGGTTCTCCATGACGCGCTTCGCCTGCGCGCGCACGTCGCCCGCGCCGACCATCTCACCGCTCTGCGGATCGAGCGCGATCTGGCCGCTGCAGAAGACCAGCTGACCGGCCACGACGGCCTGCGAATAGGGACCGATGGCGCGGGGCGCCTCGGCGGTCGCGATCACTCGGCGGTCTGTGCTCATGCGCGTAGCCTCCTCGTCGGGGCCCGGATTATAGTGGTGCCTTACCAAAATCCTAGGAGGCATCCATGAAGCGCTTCATCGGGCTCGCGCTGGCCCTCGCCGGCCTGTCCACCGCGAGCTGCAACGGCGAGTCGCCGCTGTGCACGTCGTCCGACTTCAACGCTGCCACCGGCGTGATCGCCGACTTCGGCACCGACGGGCCGGCCGCCAAGGTCGAGGCCTTCCTGAGCGCCACGTCTTCGCTGGTGATCGAGATCAACGACGTCGAGAGCGAGCTCCTCGCCGCGTGTACCGCGATCGCGACCGACCTGGGCGTGCCCGCGTCCGAGCTCGCGCCCGCCGACCCGAACCTGCCCGGCGCGCGCGTCCAGGCGGCCTGCCACCGCGCCGCCGAGGAGATCCGCGCGACCATCGAGGCCAACGTGCCCGCGCAGGCGACCCTCACCCTGGTGGTCACGCCTGCCGTGTGCGGCGTCGACATCGACGCCTACGCGAGCTGCATCGGCGAGTGCGAGGTCGACGTCACCGGTGAGGTTGCGGTCACCTGCGAGCCCGGCAAGCTCTACGGCACCTGCTCGGGGAGCTGCTCGGGCTCGTGCCGCGGCTCGTGCGACGCGAGCTGCGAGGGCACCTGCTCGGGCTCCTGCACGGGATCGTGCACGGGATCCTGCTATGGCGATTGTTCGGCGGGCTGCTCCGCGACGAACGACCAGGGCGAGTGCGTGGGCACCTGTACCGGCACGTGCACCGGCACCTGCGATGGCACCTGCACGGGCACCTGCAACGCCACCTGCGACGGGGCCTGCGAGGGCGAGTGCCAGGGCGAGTGCCAGGGCGACTGCAGCGTCGAGTTCCAGCAGCCCCGCTGTGACGGCACCGTCGAGGTCGAGGCTTCCGCGGAGTGCGAAGCTGCCTGCGAGGCCGATGTGTCCTTCGAGGTCGAGTGCTCGGAGCCCGAGGTCGTCGTCGAGCTCGCCGCCGATGTCACCGCGGCGCAGCTGGCCGAGCTGGAGACCCTCTACGCCACGCTCGAGGCCAACCTGCCGGTGGTCCTGCGGATCTCCGTCGCGGGCACCGAGCGGCTCACCGTGGCCGCCGACGCCTTCGTGACCAGCCTCGAGGGCGCGGGCGACGCGCTCGACGCCGGCGCCAAGGCCGCCGCCTGCACGCTGCGCGCGATCTCCGCGGCCATCGACGCGTCCGCGCGCATCAACGTGTCGGTGATGGCGACGGTGGAGATCAGCGGATCGGCGGGTGCCGAAGGCATGGCGAGCACCGGGCCGTAGCGCGGCGCTCGCCGAAGGACCGAGTGACTAACCCTCGGTGATCGGACCCTCGACGGGCTCGCCGTACCAGCGGAAGTTGTCGAGCAGCACTTCCGAGTCGAAGATGTGGTCACCCTCGTCGAAGATGATGAAGCGCAGCTTGATCTTCTCGCCCGGCGTGACCGGCGCGGTCGTGGTCAGCCAGCCGGTGCCGCCGCCCGTCAGATCGCCATAGCCCGTGCCGGCGAGCTCGGCGGCGCCCGTGCAGTTCGCGGTCGCCGCAGGGTACGTCGAGTTCACCTCGCAGACGTTGAAGAAGCCGATGTTGATGGTCACCGGCCGCCCCTGCGCGTCGAACGAGATGTTGCCGTTGAACGACTGCGACTCGAGGATCGCCATGAACGTGTCGTCGAACTGCGTGCAGACGAACTCCGGGAACTCTCGCGACATGAAGTTGAAGTCGTAGGAGAAGGAGTTGGCGTTCGAGGGCACGTCGATCTCGAGCAACAGCTCGGTGTAGTCGTTGACGACCATCTCATCGCGCCGGTTGCAAAGGTCGCCTTCCATGCCGGGCTGCGGATCGGGATGCTGGTAGTTGTTGCCCAGCGTGACGTCGCTGTTGTTCGGCGCCGGGCCCGCCGAGCCGGTCGACATCGAACCCATGTTGGCGCCGTAGCGAGGCACCAGCGCGCCGAAGGTCGTCGCGATGTAGTGCGCGGCGGGGCCGCCGTCGATCTTCCAGGTCGCGTTCGTGACGTTCTTGCAGAGCTCCATCGAGCGCGCGACGTCCATAGCGATGGCGGGCGACAGGTTGGTGTCGCAGGGGATCAGGGCCTCGTCGATCAGGCCGTTGCAGTCGTTGTCAGCGCCCTCGGCCGTGCCGTCCTCGAGCAGCGGGACCTCGACCGCGCCGGGGTTGATCAGCGGCTCGTTGTCGTCGCAGTCGCCCTGGACCTCGGAGAAGCCGTCGCCGTCGTCGTCGACCTCGAGGAGGTTGTCGTCGATCGCGCCGTCGCAGTCCTCGTCGACGCCGTTGGCGAGCTCGATCGCGCCGGGGAAGCGGGTGTTGTCGCCGTCGTCGCAGTCGCCGCCGCAGGTGGCGAAGCCGTCGAGGTCGGTGTCGAACAGCTCGTCGATGCGGCCGGAGCAGTCGTCATCGACGCCGTTGCAGATGTCCTCGGCGCCCGGGTGGATCCCGGCCGAGTGATCGTTGCAGTCGGCGGGCGTCTTGGAACCGTCGCCGTCGTAGTCCTCACCCGGCACATCGTCGTCGCCGGTATCACGGGAGTCAGCGTTGCAGGCGAAGCACAGGGCAGACAGGGACATCGCCACGAGCACCCGTCTGCTCGAAGCGGACAATCTAACGAAGCTCGACATAAGAGAACCCTCCAGCGCAGGCATGTGGGCGGATGTGACACGTCTGCCCTACATGGGCACAAGCTCAAAATGTGCTGACTAACAAGATGCGCACGTAAGTCAGGACACACTTCGTGCGATCACACCGGCTTAGCGCGATCCCGCCCGAGATTTTTTGGGACGAGACCCTTGCGCGCGACGAACCAGTTTGATAAGAGTTTCGCCCGTCGTCACGGGCGATTAACTCAGCGGTAGAGTGCCATCTTCACACGGTGGAGGCCGTAGGTTCAATCCCTACATCGCCCACGAAGCAGCGTCTCAAGGGGTCAGCGGTCATGCCGCTGGCCCTTCGAGTTTTCGGGGCGCGATCGATCGCTCGTCGGGACGCACGTGCGGGCTAGGATGCGCGCGTGACAGGAGACTTCGCACGCGGCGCCGGCTACGCCCTTCGTGGCGCTCGCTTCGTGGCGGGGCGACCGAGCCTATGGCCCCTGGTGGCTGCGCCCTTCGTGCTCTCGCTCGCCGCACTGGTCGCGCTCGGCTGGGCGGCGGTCCACTTCCGCGTCGAGGTCGTGGGCGCGCTGACGCCGGGCGGCTGGATCGGCGAGCTCGTCGGCCCGGTGCTCGCCGCACTCTACTTCCTGGTCGCCGCGGTCACCGGCTACTTCCTGTTCTTCCCCATCGCGTCGATCATCTCCGGGCCGTTCAACGAGACCATCGCCGAGCGCGTCGAGGAGCTGCTCCTCGGTCACGCCTCCGCGCCGTTCTCGCTGGTGCGGCTCGTGCGCGAGCTGCTCCAGGGTCTGGCGCACGCGCTGCGCAAGCTCCTGCGCTGGCTCGTGCTCGCGGGCGTCGTGCTGGCGTGCACGCTGCTCGTGCCCGGCGTGGGCGCGATCGTCGGCTTCGTCGGCGGCGCCTACGTGGCGGCGCGCTTCGCCGCGTTCGATGCGCTCGACGCCACGTGGTCGCGACGCGGCTGGTCGTTCGCGCGCAAGGAGGGCTTCCTGCGCGAGCAGCGCGCGCTCTCGCTCGGCCTGGGCAGCGCGCTCGCGGCGCTCATGCTCGTGCCGGTCGTGAACGCGCTCGCCCTGCCCTTCGGCGCCGCCGGCGGCGCGCTATTGGTCCACGACGTCACCGGCCCTGACAGGTAAGTCGCGACACGCAATCGTCGCGTGACCGCCTCGTCAGGGTATTGCCTATACTGCGCCCGGCTCTTTCTCTGGGGAGGTCGGGATGAAGACGGGTTCCGGACGTGGCCGAGGATGGACGCGCCGAGAAGCGCTCAAGCTGGGCGCCGTCGCCGCGGGCGCGGCCGCCGTCGGCTGCGGTGACGATGGCGTGCCGCCTGGCCTGCTCGACGACGCCGCCGTCGGCGGCTCGCCCGACGCGGGCGCGCTGCCCTTCGATGCCGCGATCGATCCGCCCGACGCGGCCGCACCACCCGTCGACGCGGCCACGAGCGACGCGACCGAGACCGGCGCCGACGCCGGACCCGCACCGACCGCCGACGAGCTGCTCGCGCCCATCGACACCTTCGTCGTGCTCTGCATGGAGAATCGCTCCTACGATCACTACCTGGGCGCGCGCTCGATGCTCGAGGCGCTCGGCGGCGACGGCCTCACGCCGCTCATGAAGAACACCACGGCCGGTGGCCTCGACATCTTCGTGCACGCGCTCCAGAACTTCACCCCGGCCGATCCGCCGCACAGCTGGGACCCGGTGCACACGCAGTGGAACAACGGCGCGATGGACGGCTTCGTCGCCGCCCACGCGGGCGCGTCGCAGGCCGACGTCATGGGCTACCACGTGCGCGCCGACGTCCCGGTGTCCTGGGGTATGGCCGACGCGTTCACCAGCTGCGATCGCTGGTTCTCGTCGGTCTTGGGCCCGACCTGGCCGAACCGCCTCTACCTGCACGGCGCGTCGTCGAACGGCGTGAAGGCCAACGCGCCCGCGCTCGGCTTCCAGAGCGTGTTCCAGCGCCTCACCGACGCCGGCAAGACACACCTCAACTACTTCTCCGACATCGCCTGGGCGGTCGGCGGCTACCTCAAGTTCGGCGGTAACGCCACCATCGAGACCTTCTTCACCGCGGCGGCCGCGGGCACGCTGCCCAACTACTCGCTCATCGACCCGGGCTTCTTCGGCGCCGGCGCCAACGACGATCACCCCGCGCACGACGTGCGCCTGGGCCAGGCGTTCATCGCCAGCGTCTACGCGGCGCTGCGCGCCAGCCCGCAGTGGAACCGCTGCATGCTGGTGGTCACCTACGACGAGCACGGCGGCTTCTTCGACCATGTGCCGCCGCCCGAGACCATCGACGAGCGCGCCGACTTCCGGCGCCTGGGCGTGCGCGTGCCGTCGCTGGTCGCGGGGCCGTTCGTGCGCCGCGGTCAGGTGGTGTCGACGACCTTCGAGCACTCCACGATCGTGTCGACGCTCACCCGCCGCTTCGGGCTCGAGCCGCTCAACGCACGCGCCACCGCCACCGCCGATCTGTCGAGCTGCATCGACCCGGCGCTGCTCGGCAACCCGCAGCCCGGCCCCGCGCTGCCCATGGCGCCGCCGGTCAACCTGACCGCGCTGCGCCGCCTCGACATCCAGCTGCGCGCCGCCGGGCGCCCGCACTCGCACGGCGAGCTCTGGGACCTCGCCGAGGCCGGACGCATCCCGCGCCACCTGGATCGCCGGGATCGCTCGCTGCAGATCGCCGAGCACTGGCTGCGTGTCGGCGAACGCCTCGGTGCTGTCGACCTACGGTAGCCCCCCTCCCCATGTCCAGATCGATCGCGCGCGGCGGCGCTGGCCCTTACGGCCCGGGCGTTCGGCTACTGCCCCAGGCGCTCGGGCATGTCGGCGAGCACGTAGGCGACGATCGCCATCATGGTCGCGTTCTGCTGCAGGTGCGTCGGGTCGACCTTGTCGAGGGTGTCGGCCTCGGTGTGGTGGTAGTCGAAGTAGGTCGACGAGTCGACGTCGTGGCCCATGCGCGGCACGCCCGCGGGCCCGAGCGGCATGAGATCGGTGCCCGAGTAGCCGATCGAGAGCGCGCTCGCCGCGAGCGGCGCGAGCAGGGTGACCAGATCGCCGAGGCGCGCGAACGCCGGGTCCTCGGCCTTGCCCTCGTACGACAGGCCGACCGGCTTGAAGCCGCCGCCGTCCGACTCGATCGCCGCCACGTGGTTCGCCAGCTCGGCCGCGTGCTGTCTGGCGTACTCGGTGGCGCCCTCGAGGCCGCGCTCCTCGTTGGTGAACAGCACCACGCGGATCGTCCGCCGCGGCTGCAGGCCCGCGCGGCGCAGGATCGACAGCGCCTCCATCATGATCACGCAGCCGGCGCCGTCGTCGTGCGCGCCCTGCCCCACGTCCCACGAGTCGAGGTGCGCGCCGATCAGCACGATCTCGTCGGGCTTCTCACGCCCACGCAGCTCGCCCAGCACGTTCGCCGACGGCACCGGCTTGCCGGTCTTCGCGGTCAGCACGAGCTTCAGCTTCACCGGCCCGGCGGCGACCAGCCGCGCGAGCAGATCGGCGTCCTCGGTGGCGACCGCGGCGCACGGGATCGGCTTCTGCTCGGCCTCGAACAGGGTGACCCCGGTGTGCGGCGTGCGCAGGCTGCGTGAGGTCGCCGAGCGCGTCAGCGCCGCGACCGCGCCCAGCTTGGCCGCGGCGGCTGGGCCACGCGTGCGGAAGCGCGACGCCGCGCCGTAGCCGGTGCCCTTCTCCTCGGTGTACGCGGGCATGACGTGGTTGAAGAGCACGATCTTGCCCTTCACGCCGGCCTCGCCGAGCGCGCCCAGCGCCTCGAACGAGTCGACCACGACGACCTCGGCGGTGACGCCCTGCTTACCGGTGCCGCCCGAGAAGCCGAGCGCGAGCGCGTTCAGCGGGTGCCGGCGCGGACTCTCCACGGTCAGCGCCAGCTCGCCGCGCAGCCACTGGCTGACCATGACCTTCTCGGCGTGGACGTTCTCGTGGCCATCGTCCTTCATGGCCTGCTGCGCCCACGCGATCGCGTCGTCGAGCTGCTTCGATCCGGCGACGCGGTGGCCGATGCGATCGGTGAGGTGCGCGAGCTTCTCGTAGGCGCCCCGGCCGGCGGTGCCGCTCTCGAGCAGCCGGGTCGCGACCTCGCGGTAGGCGTCGGCGATGGGCGTCGGCCTGCGCGGCGCGAGCGCAGCCGCGGGCTGCGCGCCGGTCTGCGGCCCCGGCGGCGTCGTCGGCTCCGGCGCGGGCGTCGGGACCTCGGGCGCGGGCGTCGGCGCGGGGGTGGGCGCCGGCTTGGGGCTGGGCGCCGGTGCGCGGGGCGCGCCGCCGCACCCGACCAGCAGCGCGGCCAGCCAGACACAATGGAGGGCGGTCAGGGTCATGCGCATGCGCGGCACTTTAGGCGAGGAGGTGCGCGCGTGTATAGTTCGCCGCCAAGGAGCTCGCATGGCCTCGCTTCCCCATCTCGACAGCTACCTCGGCGGCCGCTGGGTCGCCGGTACCGGCGCTCCCGCGCTGCTCGTCAACCCCTCGACCGAAGAGCCGATCGCGCAGGTGAGCACCACCGGCCTCGACGTCGCCGCGGCGCTCGTGCACGCGCGCGAGGTCGGCGGCCCGGCGCTCACCGCGCTCACCTTCGGCGAGCGCGCGCAGCTCCTGCGCGCGCTGAGCCGGCTCATCCACGAGAAGCGCGACGAGCTGATCGCCGTCGGCATGCAGAACGGCGGCAACACCCGCGGCGACGCCAAGTTCGACATCGACGGCGCCTCGGGCACGCTCGCCTACTACGCGGATCTCGGCGACAAGCTGGGCGCCGCGCGCGTGCTGGTCGACGGCGAGGGACCGCAGCTGGGCCGCTCGCCGCGCCTGTTCGGCGCGCACCTGCTGTCGCCGCGCGCCGGCGTCGCCGTCCACATCAACGCGTTCAACTTCCCCGCCTGGGGCACCTTCGAGAAGGCCGCGTGCGCGCTGCTCGCGGGCATGCCGGTGATCTCCAAGCCGGCGACCGCGACCGCGCTGCTCGCACACCGGATGGTGCAGCTCGTCGTGGATGCCAAGATCCTGCCGGCCGGCGTGCTGCAGCTCATCGTCGGCTCGGTCGGCGATCTGCTCGACCGGCTGAGTGGCCAGGACGTGCTCGCATTCACCGGCTCGGGCGCGACCGGCGCGCTGCTGCGCGGTACGCCGCGCCTGATCGAGCGCAACGTGCGCGTGAACGTCGAGGCCGACTCGCTGAACGCTGCGGTGCTCGGCCCCGACGTCGCGGTCGGCTCGGAGACCTGGAACCTGTTCATCGCCGAGGTCGGCAAGGACATCGTCCAGAAGACCGGCCAGAAGTGCACCGCGATCCGGCGCGTGATCGTGCCCGAGGCGCGCGCCGTCGAGGTCGAGGAGGCGCTCGCCGAGCGCTTCGCCGCGGTGCGGCCGGGCGACCCGACGCACGAGCAGGCCAACATGGGCCCGCTCGCCACCGCGGCGCAGCTGCGCGACGTGCGCGCGGGCCTGTCGCGCCTGCGCGAGGAGGCCGACGTCGTCTCGGCCGCGGCCGGGGCGGACGGCGCGGTCGCGGCGCCCATCGGCGCGCCCGCCGGCAAGGGCTACTTCTTCGGGCCGGTGCTGCTGCGCGCGCGCGACACCGCGTCGGCGCGGGTGATCCACGAGCTCGAGGTCTTCGGGCCGGTCGCCACGGTGCTGCGCTACGACGGCCAGGCGCGCCAGGCGGGCGCGCTGGTCAGGCGCGCCGAGGGCAGCCTGGTCGCGTCGATCTACTCCGACGATCGCAACTTCCTCACCGAGGCGGTGCGCGTGGCTGCGCCGCTGCTCGGGCGCATCTACGTGGGCAGCGCCAAGGTCGTCGGCCAGACCGCCGGGCCGGGCACCGTCTTGCCCCAACTCACCCACGGCGGCCCCGGCCGGGCCGGTGGCGGCGAGGAGCTGGGCGGCCAGCGCGGCCTCGCCTTCTACCTGCAGCGCACCGCGATCTCGGGCGACCGCGCCCTGCTCGACGCGATCGCCGGCGCGTCCGTCGCGCCCACGCGTTGACACTCCCGCGCATTCCAGCAAAATGCCAGCCATGTTGACGCCGCGTCTGCCCGCTGGCTACCACGCCCAGCCCGCCTTCCACCACCAGGATGGCTTCACCAGCTTCGAGTTCTACCGGGCCTACAACACCGCCCGCGAGCTGGATCCGCTGCGCAGCTACTGGCTGCTCATCACCGCCGAGGACACCCGCGGCCCCATGCCGCCCAAGGCGCGCTGGCTGGCGTTCGTCGACTGGGCGTACCACCAGCACAAGGGCGAGTCTGACTACCCCGAGTTCGCGAACCCGCAGACGCCCCCCGACGCCATCCTCAGGTGGGTGAACGCCTCGCAGTCGGGCGACCTGGTCACCATCCGTGAGATGTAGCCGGGTGGCTCCGCCCGCTTCCAGAGACGAATCGCCCGAGGCGCTGCTGGCGCTCGATCGCCAGCACGTCTGGCATCCGTACACGCCCATCGACGATCCGCGGCCGCCGCTGCTGGTCGAGCGCGCGTCCGGCGCTCGCTTCCACACCGCCGACGGACGCGCGTTCTTCGACGGCAACTCGTCCTGGTGGGTCGCCGGGCTGGGCCACAACCACCCGCGGCTGGTCGCCGCGCTGTGCGCCCAGGCGGAGCGCCTGTGTCACGTCGCGCTGGCGGGCTTGACCCACGCACCGGCGGTGCTGCTGGCGCGCGAGCTGGTGGCGGTGGCGCCGGCCGGGCTGACGCGGGTCTTCTACTCCGACGACGGTTCGACC
Organism: Haliangiales bacterium; assembly: GCA_046595695.1. GTDB lineage: Bacteria > Myxococcota_A > Polyangia > Haliangiales > SHYZ01 > JBKJOI01. The sequence goes on from JBKJOI010000950.1 coordinate 14,040, forward strand.
GCGGTCGAGGCCGCGATCAAGCTGGCGGTGCAGTACTTCGCGCAGACCGGTCGGCCCGAGAAGCGCAAGCTGCTCGCGCTGACCGACGCCTTCCACGGCGAGACCGCAGGCGCGGCCAGCCTGGGCGGCGTGGAGCTGTTCCGGCGCGCCTCGGCGCCGCTGCTGTTCGACGCGCTGCACGCGTCTCTGGCGACCGCGGTGGCGACCGTCCGGGCGCACGGCCCCGAGCTGGCCGCGGTCGTGGTCGAGCCGATCGTGCAGGGCGCGGCGGGCATGTTGGTGAGCGCGCCCGAGCTGCTGCTCGAGCTGCGGCGCGCCTGCAGCGAGCACGACGTGCTGCTGATCGCCGACGAGGTCTTCACCGGCTACGGCCGCACCGGCCGCATGTGGGCGTGCGAGCACGCGGGCGTGACGCCGGATCTGCTTTGCCTGGGCAAGACCTTCTCGGGCGGGATGCTGCCGATGGCGGCGACGCTGGTCTCCGAGCGGCTCGCCGAAGCCTTCCGCGGCGGCCGCGAGCGCGCCTTCCTGCACGGCCACAGCTTCTGCGGCAACCCGCTCGGCGCCGCGGTGGCGCGCGCGGCGCTCGCGGTCATGCGCGACGAGGACGTGCTCGGCCAGGTGCAGCGCAAGGCGCCGCGGCTGCGCGCGGCCGTGACCGAGGTCGCGACGCGCCTGGGCAGCGAACGGGCCACCGGCGCGCGCGCGATCGGCATGGTCGCGGCGATCGATCTCGTGCCCACGCGCGGCGCGGGCGCGGGCTCTGCGGCTGGCCCGAGCTACCTCGGCGCGGCCGGCTGGCGCGTGTACGACGAGGCGCTCGCACGCGGCGCCTACCTGCGGCCGCTCGGCGACACCGTATACCTGGCGCCACCGCTCACGATCTCGGACCAAGAGCTCGACGAGCTCTGCGACATCTTCGTGGCCGCCGTCACGGCCGCACAGGGGGAGACCACGTGATCGCCAAGCGCCTTTCGAAGACCTTCATCACGTCGTTCATCTTGATCGTCTCGGCGGCCGCGGCCTGTCGCGTCCACACCAGCGGAAACTTGGTCAGCTCCGAAGGTGGTGGCGAGCCCCCGCCGAGCGGCGCGGGCGACGGCTACGGCGGCGCGGCGACCGGCGCGGGTGTCACCGCGGTCGAGACGATCCAGGACGAGAGCGGCAAGACCTACCGCGTGCAGCAGGGCGCGAAGGGCGACCCCAAGGTGGTCGGCTGCGCCGACGGCCAGCGCGAGGCGTTCGTCGACGGCCAGGCCTTCGTGACCATCGCCGGCTGCGTGGCCTCCTGGCCGGGCGCGCTGAGCCTGCGCGCGCCCCGCTCGGGCGGCGCGTGCGGTGACGACGCCGGCGCCTGCGCCTCGCCCGCTGACGCCTGCGCGCCGGGCTGGCACGTCTGCGCCGCCGACGGCGTGGTCGCCGACGTCAAGCAGGTCAGCGCCGAGCAGTGCGCGCACGCCGGCGGCGGTCGCTTCAGCGCCGGGATCTCGCACTGCACCGCGCAGGCGGACTGCAAGTACGACCACTCGCCGCAGGCCAGCTACCCCTGCTTCGAGAGCGGCTGGTGCTCGGAGCCGGTCTGCTGCGGCGACGACTGCGGCGACTTCGGCGCGTGCACGGGCGGGGTCTGGGAGAACGCGACGCACATCCCGGTCGGCACCGACCAGGGCTGTGGCGCCTCGACCAGCCAGCGCGCGGGCGGGATCCTCTGCTGCAAGGGTTAGCTTCGGCGCTGAAACGCTAGCGCTGGCCACGTTCCAGATGTCCGACCGACGGCCGCGAAGTGCCGGTGATGCAACGCGTATCGGCTAGCTCACGTTTGTGACAGCGATCGCGTGGACGGCGTGCAACACACCTGTGGACGAGTGTTGATGCGTCAAGTGACACAGAGTGGGACAGCTGTCGCCTTTCCTGACACGGGTAGCCCGTAACCCTGCGTAACTCGCGAAGCCGCGTCGTTGGTACGGCGAATGCTTCTACGACGAGCATGCGCAACGTCACGGAGCCGTCGTTCGATTTCGCGTCAATGCTCTCGGGTAACTCGCTGTTCGAGACCGCCGCCCTCGCGCTGGGCATGGGTCGTCCCGCGACGCGCGGGCTCCTGGCCGACGCGCTCCACCACGCGGGCATGAGCCCGAAGACGGTCACCCGCGACGAGCTCGTGTCGCACCTGCCCGAGGTCGAGCGCCGCCTCGGCTTGCTGACCGGCACCGCGGTGGCCGTGGAGCGCGTGCGCGCGCTCGCGACCTACCTGGATCGCGCGTCCGTCTGCGGCGCCTGAACCGGCGCGGCCTCCGGCGGCGAGGCAAAGGTCTCCCGCCACGCCTCGTGCTGACCGACCAGCGTCAGTCCCTTCTCGAGCAAGCTCCTCCCCGGCTCCATCTTGAACCAGGTCGACGCGCCCGACGGGTGCGGCAGCGGGATCACGTCGGCCTCGTGGCCGTGGAAGCGCGCGCGGAACACCTGGCCGATGACGTCAGCCAGCGGGCGATCACCGCCGAGGACCTGCACGATCGCGAGCCGGCCGACCGGGATGACGAGGCGCGGACGCAGGATCGCGAGCTCGCGCGCGGCCCAGCGCGAGCACGCGGTGATCTCGGTGGGCGACGGCACCCGATCGCCGCCGCTGGTGGTCTTGCCGGGGAAGCAGCGGCAGACGGCGCCGATGTACACCGAGGACCGGAAGCGCGCCTCGTCGACGCCCAGGGTGCCGAACCAGCGGAACAGGGTCTTGCCGGCGGTCCACGCGAACGGGCGGCCGAGCGCGCCCTCGTGCGGACCGGGAGCCTGGCCAGACAGATAGATCGAGGAGACCACCGGCGGCGGCGCGACGACCGGGCCGATCATCGTCGGGCAGCTCGTGCAACTCGCGAGCTGGACCGTGTGGCGCGTGAGCGCGTCCTGCACGAGCGGCAGGCGCAGCGGCGCGGCGTGCGCCGGGATGGCTTCCACCCGGGCCGCCGGGGTGGTTTCCACCCGGGCCGCGGGGGACGTTCGCGGCGATTTCGGGGCCGCAGGCTGACGACGGGGAGGCTTGGCCATGGGACGGGTGGACCCTACTATAGGGCGTGCAATCTGGTGTGCCCCGTGTCGCGCTGACCTTCGACGATGGTCCCGGTCCGGTCACGGCCGAGCTACTGGACGTGCTCCGCGACGCGGCCTGGCCGGCGACGTTCTTCGTGCTGGGCCGGAACGTCGAGGAGGCCCCGTGGTGCGGGGATGCGGCGCGGGCGCGCGCGCTGGTCGTGCGCGAGCTGCACGAGGGGCACGTCGTGGCGAACCACACGTACTCGCACGCGCAGCCCGGCGAGTACCGGGCGTTCGCCAGGGACCTCCTGCGCGGCGAGGACGTCGTGCGCGCGCGCCGCGCGGGCGCCGAGTGGGACGCGGCCGCGGTCGCGGCGCCGGTGGCGTTCCGCCTGCCCTACGGCATCCGGCTGATCGAGCGCACCGTGAGCGTCGATACCGGGACGCTGAACGTCGCGACGCTCGACCCCAGGCTGCCCGTGCTGGCGAGCCTGGGCCGGTCGCACCTGCACTGGACCGCTGACTTCGGCGACTGGGCGGCCGTGGCCGGTGACGGCCCGGCCATGGCGCAGCGGATCGTCGCGCACGTCGAGGCGAACGCGGCGCTCGGGCTCGACGCGGTGATCTGCCTGCACGACGGCGGGACCGGGTCGGAGCGGGGGTACGGAAGGTCGGCCACGCTGGAGGCCGTGAGGCAGCTCGTCGGCGAGGCGGAACGCCGGGGCTGGAAGCCGTTCACCGTGCCGGTGACGTGAGCCGCGGTGCGGCGGTGAGCCGGCGTCGGCGAGTTCCCGTACGCCGCACGACGATGTATCCTGCCGCGCATGCGAATCCTCGGGGCAGGACTAATGGCGCTCGTCATTTCCATGGGTTGCGGGGGCGCGAAGACTCCCACCTCGACCCCTCCACCCGACACCATGGTGCCGGCCGAGCCGCCCGGGGCGCCCGCCGAACCCGGGGCGCCCGCCGAACCGGCGGCCGCAACAGACGGGTCCGCCGCGGCCGCCGAGCCGGTCGTGCCCGCGGAGAAGCCTGTCGAGCCGGCCGCCGCGGCGCCCGCCGAGAAGCCAGCTGCGAAGCCCGCCGACAAGGCTCCGCCCGCGGGTGGCGCGGCGACCGCCTCGGGCTACCAGCTCAAGGTGTTGCCCAAGACCTGGAGCAAGGACCAGGTGAAGGGCTACATGAAGAAGGTCGTCTCCGCCGGCCTCGGCGTGGAGTGCGAGTTCTGCCACGACGTCGACAACTTCGCGTTGGACACCAACAAGAACAAGGGCATCGCGCGCACGATGATCACCATGACCGACGACCTGAACAAGCAGCACTTCAAGGGCGAGCCGCGCCTGTCGTGCGTCACATGTCACAACGGCAAGAAGGAACCGAAGCACGATTGACCGCCCTCGCGCTGTGCAGCGATCTGCTGTTCACCTCCAAGATCGCCGAGACCGCGCGCACGCTCGGTGTGCCCTGCCCGGTCGCGCGTGACGTGGCCTCGCTGCTCGCGCACGCGCGCGCCACGCCGCCCGCGCTCGTCATCGTGGACATGGTGCTGCGGCAAGGCGACGCCGCCGACGCCATCCGCGCGCTGCGCGCCGAGGACGCCACGCGCGCCGCGCACATCGTCGCGTTCCTGCCGCACACGCGCGTGGATCTCATCGCCGCCGCCGAGGCGGCCGGCGCGGACGTCGTGCTGACCAAGGGCCAGCTGACCAAGCAGCTGCCAGCGCTGCTGCGCCGGTGAGCGCGAAGGTCCGGGCGCCGCGCTAGCGTCCGGACAGGAACTTCAGCTTCTGGAACAGCGCCTCGGGCGTGTGGCGCACGACCGGCATGATCGCGCCCCACACGCGCGGCACGAACGTCTCGGCGCGCCCGGCGTCGAGATCCGCCACGATGTCGCGCGCGACCCGCGCCGGGCGCGCGAACAGGCGGTGCTTCGCGTGGCCCTCGGTCATCGGGGTGTCGACGGGCCCTAGCTTGAGCGTGGTGACGCTGACGCCGGCGGGGTGCAGCCGGCTGCGCACGCCCTGCAGATAGACGTTGAGCGCGCCCTTGCAGGCGCCGTAGGTGTAGTTGCGCGGCCGGCCGCGCTCGCCCGCCACCGACGTGATCACGCCCAGCCGGCCGCTGCGCTGGTGCTCGAAGTGGTTGGCGAGCGGCACCAGCAGCGAGACCACGCTGGTGAAGTTGGTGCGGATCATTCGCTCGGCCTCGCTGAAGTCGCGCTCGCTCTCTTCCTGATCGCCGAGCAGGCCGTGCGCGACCAGCGCGATGTCGGCGCCGCCCAGCTCCTCGAGCACGTACGCGACCAGGCTCTCGTTGCCCTCCAGGTCGTCGAAGTCGGCGGGCGTGGACTCCGGGCGGGCCGGGGCGAGGCGGCGGACCAGCGCCGCGAGCTTGTCCTCGTTGCGGCCGACCAGGTGCAGCGAGTCACCGCGAGCGGCGTAGCGCACGGAGACCTCGGCCGCGATCGCCGAGGTGGCACCGAAGATGACGACACGTGCCATGGGATGCCTTCCTCGAGCGGCTACCTGGTCAGAAGTTGATTCGCCGCATGATGAAGCGCGGCAGCAGGCGAATGATGCGCAGCACCAGCCACCACATGCGCGGCGTGTAGACCACCGGCGTGGACCGGTCGATCTTGGCCAGCGCGTGGCGGGCGACGCCCTCCGGCTCGCCGGCGAACGGCGGCGTGGGCAGCCCGGCGGTCATGCCGGTCTTCACGAAGCCCGGCTTCACGTTCACGACCCGCAGGCCCTGCGCGTGGAACTTGTGGTCGAGGCCCTCCAGGTACGCCGACAGGCCCGCCTTGCTGGAGCCGTAGATCACCACCGGCTTGCGCGCGCGGTCGCCCGCCACCGACGTGAACACGACCAGCTTGCCGCCGCCGCGCGCGAGCAGCCGTTTGCGCGCGTGCTCGCAGAAGACCAGCGTGTTGGCGTAGTTCACCGTGGCCATGCGGCGCGCCAGCTCGACGTCGGCCTCGAGCTCGGCCTGGGTCGCGAACAGGCCGGCGGTCACGATCACCGCGTCGAGGCCGCCCAGCCCCGCCTCGGCCGCGTCGAGCGCGGCTGCGAAGTGCTCGGGGTGCTCGAGATCGCAGACCGCGCTGCCGAAAGTCGGGAACCGGCCGACGCCCGCGCGCGCCGACAGATCCGCGGCGCTGCGCGCGACGTCGGCGGCGTTTCGGCCCAGCAGGAACAGCTCGTCGCCGCGCGCCGCCATCTGCCGCGCCAGCTCCCGCCCCATGCCCTTGGTCGCGCCCAGGATCACCGCCTTCACGGCGTGTCACCCAGGAGGCGCACCGACTGCGCGCTCTTCAGGCGGCGCGCCGGATCCCACTTCAGCCGCGCGGCCGCGAAGCGCGCGAGGCGCGGCTCCATGGCGCGGAAGTGCTCGGCGCGGGTGAAGCGATCCTTGGTCAGGTAGATGCGCCCGCCCGCCGCGATCACCAGCTCGTTCAGGCGATCGACGATCGTCTGCGTCCGCGCGGTGACCGCCATGTCGACGGCGATCGACGTGCCCTCGAGCGGGAACGACAGCAGCCCCTGCCCCTCGGGTCCGCAGTCCTTGATCACGCACAGGGGCGACGCGCCGCCCAGCTTGGTCAGCAGCGCCATGAGCTCGCGCACCGCCGGGGCGCCCGCGCGCCGCGGCAGCACGCACTGGTACTGGGTGAAGCCGCGCGGCCCGTAGGCGCGGTTCCAGTCCTGCACCGCGTCGAGCGGATAGAAGAAGGCGTCGGGGTGCATGATGCCGGTCCACCGCCGGCGCAGGTGCTTCCAGTAGTACAGCGTGTTGAACACGCCGCCGGTGAAGTCGTTCAGCGCCCAGTTGGGCAGGTCGACGGGCAGGCGCTTGCCGCGCGGCGGCCGGGGCGCGGCCGCGGGCGCCTCGCCCGGCTCGGCCCAGCGACCCGAGAGCAGAATCCCGCGGCCCATGCGCTGGCCGCCCGCGAGGCAGTCGATCCAGCCGACGGTCATGGGGAAGCGGGGCGCGGCCTCGGCGAGCGCGCTCAGGTACTCGTCGATCGAGCCGACGCGCTGGCTCTCGCACCAGATCCACGAGCTCGGGATCGCGTGCAGCCCGACGTCGACCTCGAGGATGTGTCCGGTCAGGCCCATGCCGCCGACGGTGGCCCAGAAGAGCTCGGGCTCGCGATCCGGTGCGCACTCGACGATCTCGTCGGTGCCCAGGCGCAGCCGCAGGCCGCGCACGTGCGCGCCGAAGCAGCCCTCGCGGTGGTGGTTCTTGCCGTGCACGTCGGAGGCGACCATGCCGCCCAGGGTCACGAACTGGGTGCCCGGCGTGACCGGGGTGAACCAGCCGCGCGGCATGCTGAGCCGGTTCATCGTCGCCAGGCTGAGCCCGGCCTCGGCGCGCAGGCGGCCGCCCGCGACGTCCCAGGCGAGGATCCGATCGGCGAGCCGCGTGCCCACGACCTTGTGCGCCGGCTGCGCGGGCAGGCTCGAGTCGCCGTAGCTGCGGCCGAGGCCGCGCGAGAGCACCGCGCCGCGCGTCTGCGCCTCGAGATCCTCGCCGACCAACTCGCGCCCGGACACCGGGAGGCGGCCCCAGCCGGCGAGCGTCGGTTCGCGCGATTTTTTTTCCTCGGCCACGGACGGCGCTGACTCTACCAAAGCATCCACGCGCGGGCATTCTACCCTACGTGGCTCGGACTAGACCGGGTGGGGCCATCGGGGCGGCTATCGGGGCGGGCTCCACGACGCGATCAGCTTGGGCTCCATCTCGCGCGGGCCGATCGCCACCTTCGACGCCGACAGCCACATGATCGCGCGCGCCGGCAGCGCCGCGGACGGGACCGTCCACTCGAGCGCCTGCCCCGCGGCCGCGCCGTCGACGAGCGCGACGACCAGCGTGGTGCCGCCGCCGGCCTCGCGGGCGAGCAGCGCCACCGCGTGGCCCGCGCGCGCCCAGGAGAGCCGGCCGGTGATGGTCGGACGGCGCGCCGGCGTGCCCCCGCTGGCGGGCGGCCAGACGCACCGACCGTCGACGAACAGACCCTCGCCGCCGGCGACCCGCTCGCGCACCTCGGCGACGCGCTTGCCGTCGGGGGATCTCGTCGACAGCCGAGAGACCGCAACCGCGCCCTTGCCCGTGGCCGCGCCCGAGCTCGGCGCGACGAGCACCAGCAGACCCATCGCAAGGGCCAGGAACAAGCCGTACGGGCGCAATCTGGTCATGTTCCCAAGCTCTGCGCCTGCGCTGACGTGGGCAAGAAATCGGCAAAAATTTGCCCTGTGCGATCGCTCCTCGTACCGTCGTGGACATGACGCGCGACAGCCTTTCGCCGAATCCCGAGAGCGCCCTCGACGTTCTCGCCTTCGTGCTCTGCCCGGCCCGTGCGTTCGCGCCGGCGGGCGACGCCCGTGAGCTGAAGGCGGTGCGCGAGATGATGCGGCCGATGAAGGCCGAGGCGTGCCGCCGCTTCGCACGGCTCGCCTCCGCACGGCGCCGTTCGTAGTGCTTGCGCCCCGGCGTGAGCGGTAAGCTGCCTCTGCGATGTCCGAAGAGCGCCGAGTCCACCGCCTGACCTTCTGGGTCGGAGCCGGCATCGCACTCGGCATCACGCTCCCACTCACGTGCCTGGCGATGGCGCTGCTCGCGCGCGCCGGCGTGGTCGGGCCGCAACCGGGGCTGCGCCTCGCGCGCTTCGCGCTGATCTTTGCGACGCTGCCGGCGCTGCTGGCCGGCGGTGGTGCGGCGCGCCTCGCCGCGCACCGCGCGCTCGAGGTGCCCGGCTACCGCGTCGTGCGCACTGCGTTCGCGCACGCCACGCCGGCCATGGCCATCGCAGGCGCCGGGCTCATGACGCTCATCGGCGTCCCGCTCGGTGGCATGCCCGAGGAGCCGTGGACATGGTCGCTGCTGGCGGCCGCCGGCGCCGTCTGCGGGGTGCCCGCGGGGGCAGCGATCGCGTGGTGGGTTGCCCGGCGATCGCTATACTGACCGCAGTGCCTCCCGAGCCCTCGTCGTCCACCAGCCTGTCCGCGCGCTCCGGCACGGCCACGCTCCGGCACGGCAACGCGCTGCTCCTGGTGGCGCTGCTGGCCACGCTCCTGCTCTGGAACGTCCCCTACGGGCAGTACGCGCTCTATCCGTTCAAGCTGTTCGCGACCTGGCTGCACGAGAGCTCGCACGGCTTCGTCATGCTGGTCACGGGTGCGGGCTTCGACCACATGGCGATCTTCCGCGACACCAGCGGCCTCGCCTACCCCAGCCACGGCGTGACCCCGGCCGCGCAGGCGTTCATCTCGAGCGCGGGCTACGTGGGCACGTCCTTCTTCGGCGCGCTCTTCCTGGTGCTCGGGCGCACCCCCCGCGGCACGCGTCTGGTGCTCGCCGCGGTCGCCGCGGTGATGCTGCTCACGGCGGTGTTCTTCGTGCGCAACGGCTTCGGCGTCGGCGCGGTGATCGCGAGCGGCGTCGTGCTCGCGATCCTGGCCTGGAAGTCCAGGGAACCCGCCGCCGCCTTCGTGCTCAACTTCCTCGCCGCGCAGTCGTGCATCAACGCCGTGCTCGACATCCGCGTGCTCTTCGGCTCGTCCCTGATCGTGAACGGCCAGGTCCAGGGCCGCTCCGACGCCCAGACCATGGCCAACACCATCGGCGGCCCGCCCGCCATGTGGGCCTCGATCTGGCTCGCCTGGTCCTTCCTGATGTTCTTCGCGGCCCTGCGCTACACCCGGCTCAAGTCGGCGGCGGACGCACCCGCCGACGCCTCGCTGCACTGAGCTGGCCGCGGGCGGCGCGGTCAGGCGCCGTCGGGCGCCGCGGTGACCCGATCGCGGCCGTCGCGCTTGGAGCGGTAGAGCGCCTCGTCGGCGGCGCTGAGCAGCGCCTCGCCGTCCCTGGCGTGGCGCGGGAACTCGGCCACGCCCAGCGAGATGCTGACCGAGCCGAGGGGCTCGCCGCGCAGGTTGACGACGAGCTGCTTGGCCGCCGTGCGCAGCACCTCGGCGCGCGCGAGCGTGCCCGCGAGCGGCGAGTCGGGCAGGATCGCGACGAACTCCTCGCCTCCATAGCGGCACACCACGTCAGAGCTGCGGAAGCTCACCGCCGCGAGCGTGCCGAGCGCGCGCAGGAGCGCGTCGCCGCCGGCGTGCCCGTGGGTGTCGTTGTACTTCTTGAAGTGATCGACGTCGAAGATGATGAGGCCGAGCGGCGTCCGGTTGCGCGTCGCGCGCGCCAGCTCGCGCGTCAGCGTCTCCTCCATGTAGCGCCGGTTGTGCAGCCCGGTGAGCTGATCGCGAATCGCCTGGGTGCGCAGCGCGTCGCGCAGCTTGAGGTTGGCGAGCGACAGCGCCAGGGTCTCGCCCACGAGCAGCGCCTGCCTGACCAGCGGATCTTGCATCGCGGTCCCGCGCGGCATCTGGAGATGCAGGACGCCCAGCGTGTCGCTGCCCGCCGCGAGCGGTAGGCACAAGGATGTGCCGCTCTCCTCGTTCTGGTGCACGCAGGGCAGCGTGGCGGCGTCGGCTCCGCCGTACAGGTACGGCTGGCCGCGCCGGAGTGCCCAACAGTCCTCCAGGCCGAAACGCTCGCCCGGCATTCCGCGCCACCAGACCTCGCGCAACAGCTGCTCGCGCGACGAGTTGATGAGGTACACCGCGCCGCTGCCGGTGTCGAAAATGTGCGGCGCGATGCGCACGAGGATGCGGCGCGCCTCGTCCCGGTCCTGGCAGGCGTGCAGCGCGCTGCGCAGCTGATCCAGGACGACCGCCTCCCTGGTGCTCACCTCGAGCCGTTCGGCCAGGAGGTTCATCGTCCTGGCCAGCGTCCCCAGCTCGTCGCCGCCCTGCACCTTGACGCGGGTCGTCAGGTCACCCGCGGCGAGCGCGTGCGCCGCGTCCGCCAGCCGGCCGGTCTCGCGCACGAAGCGCAGGGAGGCCAGGATCGCGATGGCGAGCGCGAGCAGCATGCCCGACGCCGCGCCGTACGCGCCCAGGCGCGCCCAGCGATCGGCGCGCACGCTGACGCGCTGCCGCTCGGCGAGCTGCCGCTCCTCCTCGACGACGAGCTCGTCGCAGAGCGCGCGCAGCGAGTCGGACAGCCGCTTGCCTTCCCGCGAGCGGACGAACTCACGCGCCGCCTGGCTGCTCAGCCCGGCGCGCATCGGCGCGACCACCTGACGCTCGACCAGCCCACGCCACTCGGTGAAGACCTCCCGCGCGCGCGCCGCGCGCACCAGCTGTTCCGGATCGTCGGCGAGCTGGCGCTCGAGCTCGTGCGCGGTGGCGTCGAAGCGGCGCAGCGCGGCGTCGTAGGGCTCGAGGAACTCGACCGATTCGGTGATGACGAAGCCGCGCTCGCCGGTCTCGGCGTCGACCGCAAGCTTGAGCAGGAGGGTCACCTTGCCGATGATGGCGGTGGACGCGAGCACCGCCCTCGAGGCTGCGCGGCGCTGGTCGAAGCCCGCCTTCATCGCCCAGGTCCCGACCACCACGGCGACGACGGGCAAGGCGAACACCAGCAACAGCCGGAAACGCGACGGGCTCATCACCATTACAAGCTAGCCTCTGGCCGTCAATCCAGCCACGGGGCCTTGAAGCCCAGCTCGCGCAGCTTGCCCTCGAGCTCCGAACGCTCGCGATTCGCCTTCAAGCCCTTCTTCCCGGGCTCGAGCCAGCCGCGATCCTTCGCGAACGCGATGGCCTCCGGCTTCCGGCCCGCGGCCAGGTGGCCGATGATCTCGGCGTCGATGCGCGACAGTTGCATCGCGTGGATGCGGTAGTCGAGGAAGGCCTCCCACGCGAGCGGGCACCACTTGGCCAGGATCTCGTGGCCGATCACGCTCGCGTAGCTGCGGATCTCCCACTGCGCGTGCGCGTCCATGCGCAGCCAGAGGAAGTGCAGGAGGTTGTGCAGGTCGACCTTCCAGTAGGCCTCGGTGTAGGTCGACAGCGGCAGATCCTTGCGCGCCTGCTCGCGCGCCACGCCCTTGGCGATGCGCTGCTCGTAGACCGCGCGCGAGCGCTCGATCAGGTCCTTCTCCGACGCCGACAGCTCGGCGCCGACCTCGGCGGGCAGCACGTCGCCCGAGCCCTGCTTGTTGTCGGGCGACTGCGAGCGCCACTGGTCCTCGCCGGTCATCTGCGCGCGGTCGATGGCGAGCGAGTAGCGCGTCGAGTACTCGTTCACGTTGGCGGTGCGGTGCCGGATCCACTGCCGCCAGCAGTCCATCGGCACCCGCACGTGCAGCTTGAGCTCGCACATCTCGAAGGGCGTGGTGTGCGCGTGACGCATGAGGTAGCGGATGAGCCCGCGGTCCTCGGAGACCAGCTTGGTGCCCGCGCCGTACGAGACGCGCGCCGCCTGCACGATCGAGTTGTCGGAGCCCATGTAGTCGACGACGCGCACGAAGCCGTCGTCGAGCACCTTGAAGGCGTGCCCCAGGATCGCGTCGAGCGCGGGCACCTGCGGGCGGGACAGCGGTTCCGGCTTGCCGGGCGAATCAGGAGGGATCGTCTCGGGCATGAAATTCTCCGCGGCGAGCTTACCCGGGCGGGCGCGCAGACGAAAGCACTCGGCGCACGACCGGCAGAACCGCGGCGACATCGCGCTCGGGCAGCGCGAATGTGACGCGCAGTCGGCCGTCGTCATCCTTGCCCGAGCCGCGCACGTACGAGGCCACGCGCACCTCGAGGCGGGTGCCGCTCGTGCTCAGCGCGCCCAGCCGTTCCTCTCCGGTCCACCCGGACGTCGTGAAGCGCGCCGGCACCGAACGCGCCCCGGTGACCGCGTTCTCCTTCACCATCTCATCGAGACCCTCGAGCACAAGCTTCCCGTTGCTGTCGGGGGCATGGATCACCGCGGCGTTGGTCATCCTGGCGGCCAGCCACAGCCGCGGCGCCTCGAGCGTCCAGTCGCTGCCGTCGAAGGCAACCGGGACCCATCCGACTCGCTCGACCGAGGTCACGGTCTTGGTCGTGACCACGGCGACGGCCGAGCCGGCCACGGCGAACAGAGCGACCACGGCGAGCGTCGCCGCGACCGCACGCGCCGCGCGCGTGCGACCGAAGCGGCCGCGCGGCGCCAGCACGGCGCCCGCGAGCGCGCCGGTCACCAAGCCGCCCAGGTGCGCCGCCTGGTCGATCCCAGGCACCGCGCTGCCGATGAGCACGTTCGCCACCGCGAGGAAGAGCAGGTTCCCGAGCACGGCGCGGCGCCACGCCTCCGGATACGCGCGCCGCCGCAGCGCGAACTCGGCGATGGCCGCGCCCAGGATGCCGAAGACCGCGCCCGACGCGCCCGCCGACGGAGCCCCGGGCCCGAAGTACACGCTCGCCAGCGAACCGCCCAGCCCGGCGAGGACGTACGTGACCAGGTAGCGGCGCGGCCCGTGGATCTGCTCGACCAAGCGGCCGAGCACCCACAGGCCGTACATGTTGACCGCCAGGTGCAGCACGCCCCAGTGCAGGAACGTCGACGACAGCAGGCGCCACCACTCGCCGCTGGTCGTGACCATGGGCAGGTTGGCGCCGGCGCGGATCATCACCGCGGGGTCCATCGACGAGCCGAGCAGCGCGTACACCAGCACCGCGACGATCACGTTGGCGACGATGAGCGCGCTCGTGACCGGGACCTGCTTCCACGACACGCCCTCGAGCTTGGGCACCGGCGCGCCCTGCGCCGCCGGCGTGGGCGCCAGCGCCGCCCGCTCGCCCACCCGATCGGCCACGCGCGCGATCTGGTCGGAGAGCGGCGGCGGCGGCGGCGGCGACGGCGCTTGCTCGAGCGCCGCCAGCTCCTCGGCGGCGATGCTGCGCTGGCGCAGGTCGCCCGCCGACGCGCGCACCGCGGCCGACAGCGCCTCGCGCGCGCCTTGGGCGTCACCCGCCTCGCGCCGCGCGACGCCGATCCAGTAGGCGCGCGCCGACGGCGCCATCATGCCGAGCGGCCCGCGCGCCGCGACCATGGCCTCGACCGCGGCGGCGCGACCGGCGAAGGCCAGGAAGACCATGCGCGCGCGCGCCACCAGCGGCTGCAACTGCGGCTCGCCGGGCAGCGGCGAGTCCTCGATGCGGGTGATGAGATCAGCGGCCTTGTCGCGCTCGCCCAGCTCGCCGTAGGCGCGCAGCACCTCGACAAGCACGTTGGCGGACACCGGGCCCGGCTGCGCGTCGATGGCGCGCTCGAAGTGCTCGACCGCTGACCGCCAGCGCCGCGCGGTCAGGTAGGCGAAGACGATGCGCTCGTCGATCTGCCGGCGGTGCAGCGGATCGGAGGCCTGCGCGCGCGCCGCTCGCAGCGCCTCGATGGCGCGCTCGGTCTTGCCCTCGCGCAGCTCGGCGAACGCCGACAGCGCCTCGCGTTCGTCGCGCGCGCCCATGCCCGGCTGCAAGAGCTCGTGCGCGTCGAGCAGACGCAGCGCCAGACGCAGGTGGTCGCGGCGCGTGGCCCAGCGGGCCAGCTGGCGCAGCCGCGGTGGCACCAGCACCAGGAACACGAACGCGCCCAGCGCGATCGCCCCGATGAGCGGCGCCTGCGCCGCGGCCTCGGGCTCGTGCAGCGAGGCAAAGGCCAGGATCGCGCCCAGCGCGTCGACGAGTAGCATGAGCGCGAAGCTGCGCCGCCTGGGCCCTCCGCGTCGGAACAGCAGCTGGCCCTGGTACCCGGCCACGGCCGCCACCGAGAGCAAGAAAACCTTGAAGATCATGGGATCGTGCGAAGCCTAGCGCACGCGCGGGCGGCGCGCCTCACAGGGCGCGGCCGTTGTAGTGCTTCGTCGGCACCGCAGCCAGGTCGATGTCGTCCAGACAACGCACGTTGACCGCCGCCACCGGCGTGCCGTCGGGCTTCTGGCCCCGGGCAAACGACTTGATCCCGCAGGTCTTGCAGAACAGGTGGTCGATCTTCTTCTTGCCGAACTGGTACGACACGAGCGCGTCCGCGCCCTGTAGCAGCTCGAACTGCGTGGCCGGCACGAACGCCAGCATGGTGCCGCTGCGCTGGCAGATCGAGCAGTTGCAGGTCACCGCGCCCTCGAGCTCGGCGGTTACCTGGTAGCGCACCGCGCCGCAGTGACAGCCGCCCTGGTAGGTCTTGGTCTCGCTCATGCGGGCACTTTGCCCGAGGCACGCACGCAGATCCACCGCGGCGACGCGGCGATTAGGCGCGCGTCTCTTCGAAGACGCCCATGGCGCGGAACTTTCGGTAGCGGTGGTCGAGCAGCTCGGCCGGCGAGAGCGCCGAGAGGTCGACCAGGTGACGCTCGAGCGAGGCGCGCAGGCTGGCGCAGGTGCCCGCCAGGTCGCGGTGCGCGCCGCCGGTGCCTTCCTTGACGATCTCGTCGCAGACGCCGAGCCGGAGCAGGTCGGGCGCGGTGATCTTGAGCTCCTGCGCGGCGTCGCCGATCTTGGCCTGGTCCTTCCATAGGATCGACGCGCAGCCCTCGGGCGAGATCACCGAGTAGATCGCGTACTCGAGCATCAGGATGCGGTCGGTGACGCCGAGCGCCAGCGCGCCACCCGAGCCGCCCTCGCCGATCACCGTCGAGATCATGGGCACGGCGAGCAGGGACATGACCTCGAGGCTCTTCGCGATGGCCTCGGCCTGGCCGCGCTCCTCGGCGCCCATGCCCGGGAACGCACCGGGCGTGTCGATGAAGGTCAAGATGGGCCGGCCGAAGCGCGCCGCCAGCTGCATGAGGCGCTGCGCCTTACGGTAGCCCTCCGGCCGCGACATGCCGAAGTTGCGGCGCAAGTTCTCCTTGGTGTTCTTGCCCTTCTGATGGCCGATCACCAGCACCTCGCGGGTGCCGAAGCGCGCCATGCCGCCGACGATGGACGCGTCGTCGGCGAACGCACGGTCGCCGTGCAGCTCGACGAACTCGTCGAACAGCACCGCAGCGTAGTCGAGCGTGTACGGTCGCGCCGGGTGCCGCGAAAGCTGCACCTTCTGCCACGGCGACAGCTCGGCGAAGATCTCTTCTTGCAGCTTGCGCGCCTTCTTCTCGAGGCGGCGGATCTCGTCGCCGAAGTCGACGCTGCCGGCGGAGAGCTGCTTGAGCTCGTCGATCTTGCGCTCCAGATCGATGATGGGACGTTCGAACTCGAGGACCTGACGGTCGTAGGGGGCGCGCTCTGTGCTCATGTCTGTGCGGGTCAGGCCTGGGCGTCGTCGGCGGTGAGCCACGCGGAAAGCGCGTCCTCGTCCACGTCGCGAGCCGTCTCATACCACGAAACCGCGGGCTCGGCGCGGAACCAGGAGAGCTGCCGGCGGGCGTAGCGTTTGGTGGCTGACTTGATGCCCCGCAGGGCGTCGTCGAGGGTCAGATTTCCCTGCACATACGCGCACATCTCGCGGTAGCCGATGGCGCCGAAAGCGCGCAGTGAGTACGCGTAGCCGGCCGCACCCAGGGCCCGCACCTCGGCCTCCAGGCCGGCCGCGATCATTTCGTCCACGCGCGCGTCGATGCGCACGTGCAGCTCGGCGCGCGGCGGCGCCAGGCCGACCCCGCGCGCCGGATAGCGCGACGGCAGGTTCTTGTAGTCGTGGCGCTCCTGGTGCGCCGAGATGGCCTCGCCGGTCAGCTCGTGGACCTCGAGCGCGCGCACCAGGCGCACCCGGTCGCGGCGGTCGATGCGCGCGGCCGCGGCCGGGTCGACAGCCGCCAGGCGCGTCCACAGGAGCCCATTGCCCTCGGGCGCCGCGTCGGCCTCGGCCTCGAGGCGG
>JBKJOI010001007.1:0-3311 GCA_046595695.1 Haliangiales bacterium
CTGCGCGAGCCGGTCGCGATCCCAGATGCCGGCGAGATCGCCGCTGAGCTCGAAGCTGATCGGGTGATCGGGATGGGCCGCCTGCAGCTCGGAGATGGCCTCGTTGCAGACCTCACCGAAATCCGCCGGCTCGTAGGCCAGCGAGATCCCGTTGCCGAGCCGGCCCCGCGCGAAGTCGAGCACGTCGGCGATCATGCGCCCCATGCGCCGCCCGCACCGGGCGATGAGCGCGACAGTGCGCGCCTGCTCGGCGGGCAGATTAGCCTCCTGCATGGTCTCGGCAGCAATCTGGATGGCGCTGAGCGGCGTGCGCAGGTCGTGCCCGAGCACGCTGATGAAGCGCTCGCGGGTCTCGTCCACCAGCTTGCGCGCCGAGATGTCGGTCATCATGCCGATCCACTCGCGCACGGCTCCGTCGTCGCCCATCAGGGGCACGCCCCGGGCAAACACCCACAAGGTCCCGCCACCGCGCTTGATGAGGCGGAACTCGCACTCGTAGATCGTTCGCCCGGCGAGCGCATCCGCCCATGCCGTGCTCACGCGCACACGATCGTCGGCGTGAACCCCCTCGAGCCAGTCCCACCTGGTCTGCGTGGCGTCCAACCCGGTGACCTCGCACCAGCGGACCGGATCGGTGCGAACGCGGCCCTCGGCGCCGGCGTAGAAGATGATCGCGGCGCTGCTGAGCACCAGTGAGCGGAAGCGCTGCTCGCTCTCGACCACGAGCAGGTGTGCGGCGTCGGCCTCCTCGGCGAGCGCCTGCGCGCGCAGCGTCGCCAGCACCAGCTGCTCGTTGATCTCGAGCAGGTGCACCGGAGCCACGAAATCGCTGGTGCCACGCATCAGGTCTCGCTGACCTCGCCGGCCGTCCGGGAATCCTTGGGCACGGCCAAACCGCGCAGCAGGTTCACATGGTGCGCCATGGCCTCGCCGATCGCCAGGCCGTTGGCGTCGATCTCGTATGCCCGCAGCTCCTTGGAGTGGGCCTGGCCGCGCATCTTGATCACGGTCATGAACCGCTCCAGCCGACCATTTAGCTCCACGTAGCGCTGCAGCACGACGGCATCGGCCAGGAAGGCGATGCCGTGCGGCGACAGCCGTAGCTCCGTGTAGGACTCGACCTGCTCGGCGGTCAGCAGCACGGTGGCGCCCAGCCCGGTGATCGCCCCGACCATGCGGTAGAGCGACTCGCGGAAGTCCTCGCGGAAGGCGGGCGCCAGCGCGAGCTCGAAGCCCGACAGCGAGTCGATGACCACGCGCTTGGCGCCCAGCTCGAGCACGGCGCTGCGAATCTCCTCCATGGTCTCGTCGACCGAGAGGTCCAGAGGGCGCAGGTGCAGGACCTTGAGCAGGCTCGACTTGTTGTTGTCGATCTTCAGCTTGTCGGGCGCGCCGCGCAGATACTCCTCGGGCCGCTTCTCGAACACCGCGACCACGCCCGGCTCGTCGTTACGTAGGCCCTCCTCGATGAACTGCGTCGACAGGACGGTCTTGCCCGAGCCCGAGGGCCCGACGATCAGGATCGAATAGCCGGGTGGGATCCCGCCGCCCATCATGGCGTCCAGGCCGCGCACCCCGGTGCTGAGCCGCGGTACGCCCGCCGCGATCGGCTGGCGGACGGTGTCGGGGTTGGGCATGCGCGGGTAGATGCGCACGCCGGCGTCGGAGATCTTGAGCGTGTGCAGCCCAGGCGACTGCTCCTGCCCGCGCATCTTCAACACCTGCATCCGGCGCACGACCGAGTTGCGGCTGATGCTCTGGTACATCCAGATGATGCCGTCGGCCACCGTGAAGATGGGGTTGTTTTCCTCCTGCTCGCTGTACTCGCCGACGAGGAAGGTCGTGGCCTCCCAGCTGGTGAGCTTCAGGCTCAGGCGCTGCACGAAGTGCTGCAGGTCGACCTGACCGGGATCGACGACCTTCTGCGCCACCGAGCGGAACGAGTCCACGATCACCATGCCAGGGCTGGTCCGCTCGACCTCGGCGATGATCCGGTTCAGCACCGACTCGAGGCCACCGTTCAGGGCCTCGACGCCCAGGTGCAGGAAGCGCACGGACCCGGGGACCTTGGCGACGTCGAAGAACCCGAACTGCTGCTGGTAGCGCAGCATCTTGAGCGGCGGCTCACCCAGGATTGTGACGTACAGGGCCGGCCGATCCGGGGTGGCGTTGGCGAACATGATCTGGTGCGCCAGCGTGGTCTTGCCACAGCCCGGTGCGCCCGCGATCAGGTTGAAGGAGAACTTGGGAATGCCTCCACCCAGCACGTCGTCGAGCCCGGGCACGCCGCTGGGTAGCTTCTCGATGTGAACACGGTCGTTCAAGTGGACTCCTTCTTGCTGCCGAGCAGGAAAACGTCAGGCCAGATCTCGTGCAAGACGCGCAGGGTCAAGCCCTCGCCGATGAAGGTCGCGAGCAGGGTGACGAAGAAGCCGAGCCAGGCGACCGACGCCTGCAACGCCCGCCCGGGATCCGCCTGCACCTGCGCGTTGCTCTGGGCCTGCGCCGGGCTGGTGTCGAACCAAGGGTGCTGCCGCTTGGTGAGGACGAGGCTACGCTCGTGCAAGGCGCGCGCGCCCTCCGCGCCGATGAGCGATGTGAGCTGCCGGATCAAGCGATCCGAGACCAGGCGCCCACACGCCAGGATGTCGCTGGAGCTGCCGGTGGCCAGCTCGCGCTTGACGAGCTGCTCCAGCCGGTGCTCGAGCTCGTTCGAGACCGTCATGATGGAATCTCGGGCTGTTCGCTCCGAGCGGCGGGCATCGCATCAGCGTGGACCAGCGCAGCCTCCTCGTTGCGGCGAGACCAGGATCGCCCACGTCTGGACCGAGTCCAACGTGGGCACGCACCGATCCAGCCAGGCCAAGGTCACACACTACGCCCCTGTGTGTGCAAGTACAGCGCCGTCGCCTCTTGCACCTTATGCGGCGTGCCAGCCACCTGTGCGGTTCAGCTACACCTAGTCCCTCGCCGCAGTGAAGACGACCGATACGATCGGCGGCGCCCGGGTAGCTCGATCAGGAGCTCCGGTAAGCTCAGAAGAGGCTGGTCTGCCGCGGATCGGGACGACCTTGCTCGCGGGCCCTCTCGATCGCGCGCTCGACGTGCGCACGCCCGAAGTCACGCTCGGCCTCGTGGAGGTTGTGGAGCCTGCACCTGAGCCCGAGCCCGGCGACAGTCGCCTGGCCGCCGCGCGCAAACGGCTTCACGTGGTGCACTTCGATCTGGTAGCGCGAGCCGCACACATGGCCCTCGCTACCGACGAAGACGCAGCGCCCTCCGTCGCGCCGCCAGACCTCGTCGCGTACGAC
>JBKJOI010000009.1:0-8202 GCA_046595695.1 Haliangiales bacterium
CATCGGGGACACATGAGTAACGGGCTCCAAAAGGCCCCACGAGGGTCCCCGTCGTGTGAACCGACGACGCTCGATTCGCGATCTTGCTCCCTTACGTGTGTGCCTTTCTTCGCGCCAGCGCGCCAGCGTCGTCGGGCGCGCGCTCACGGGAACTGGTTCAGGTGCGCCACGGTGTCCGCTGCATTCGCGGCGGCCCCGATCGCGTTCACCAGGTGCGTGATCTCGCCGCGGCCCCCCAGGGACACGGTCACGATGTGATGGAACTTCACGCCGGGAGCGCTGGGCGCCTCGATGGCGCTGGCCAGCCGCACGCTCGAGTTGGCGCTGAAGAAGCAGTAGATGCCCAGGCCCCAGGCCTCGTGGCTGGTGACGGTGCTCGCGACCTTGTAGGAGGCGAAGCCGTTGGTGCTGCCGTTCATCCACGCACCCTGCGAGGGGACGTCGTAGGGGATCTCGCTCTGATAGAAGTAGACGCGGCCGCCGTTGCCGTTCCACAGCGTCTGGTACTGGTGGTAGTGCTCGACGAAGAGCCCGTAGATGGTCACGTCGTTGCCGTTCACGATCAGGCCGTTGGAGGTCGTGTTGGTGTTCCAGCCGACGCCGTGGGTGTGATCGGCGCGCCAGATCCAGAAGTGGTCGCCGATCACGTCGCTGCTGTTGAGCTTCACGCTGACCGCGGCCCGGCCGACCGCGGCGCCGCCGACGCGGAAGAACACGTCGTGGAGGGACGTGGGGTTCGCCGCGTGATCAGCCGAGCTGCCGGTGGGACCGACCTCGAGCAGGATGTCCGAGCTGGTCTCGCCGGCGTCGAAGAGCAAGCCCGCGACCTTCACGCCGTCGACGTCGGCGATGGCCATGGCGTCGACGCCGTTCTCGGCGATCAGGGTCGCCAGGCCCATGCCCAGGATCACGGTGTCGGCGCGCGTCACGCGCAGCGTGTCATCCAGGTGGTAGATGCCGGGCGTGAACAGCAGATCCTTGCCGTCGGTGAGCGCGCCGTTCAAGGTGGCCGCGGTGTCGCGGTCCTGGCGGGCGATGTGGAACTTGCCGATGGGCAGGGTCTCGCCGGCGGGGCTGCCGCCCGCCCAGGTGGTGCCCTGACTATCTTCGCGCAGCGCCGGCACGAAGACGTTGAAGTCGCCAACCGCGTCGACGAACAGGAACGGCTTCTCACGCACGACTGGGGTCCGCTCGACCACCGTGTAGGGAGGATTGGGCCAGCTGTTTCCCGACGGGGCCGAGGCGTTGCCGGTGAACACGGTGTTCCAGTTCGAGCCCGCCCAGGCGCCCCACTCCGAGTTGCGCGAGAACCACTGCTGCTGGCTGCCCGAGTTGACCTCGCCATCGATCAGCGAGTCGGCGATGAAGCCGCCGCTCGACCAGCCGCCGTCGTCGAGCACCAGCGAGCCGACGATGTGCACGCGCCGAAACGGCGACGCCTGCGAGACCGCCCAGCGGTTGAGGCCGAACTTGGGCACCACGGCAAGGTTCTCGACGGCGCGCCAGAAGTTCTGCGTCGCGTTGCCGTTGAACCAGTCGGCCTCGGCGTGCACCGAGCCGTTGATGGTGACCTGGTCGGGCAAGAGCCCGAGCCCCAGGACCTGGGTGTAGAAGCCCACGTTGACGTCCACGTCGTAGGTCCCCGGCTTGAAGACCAGCGCGTAGCGCTCGGGGCCGAAGTGGTTGGACTCCATCTGAGCGAAGACGCCGTCGAGCTGGCCCTGGATGCTGGCCGCGGACATCGACGGATCGAAGAGCAGGACGGTCGGGCCGAAGTCGGGCGCGGCCGACGACGGCGGGGTCACCTTCGTGAAGACGAACTTCTCCCACGCGCCCGCGACCGCCTGCCGGTTGGCGAACAGGACCGCGCCCTCGTCCAGGTCAGCGCTCACGTACAGGTCGTTGGCCAGCGCCTGCAGGGCGAAGGTGCCGTCGGGCTGCTCGAGCTTCCTGAACGACTCGCTGGTGCCGTTGGTCGCGCTCCCGGCGCGCAGCCGGGTCTCCTGCACGAGATCAGCGGTGACGTAGAGCTGGTTCACCTTGGCGCGCAGCGAGATGGTGCCGTCGGGGTTGTCGATGACCTCGAACTGTCCGCCCTCGCCCACGCTCGCGCGGTCGGCGACCAGCGGACCGGCGCCCGAGTCGGCGGCGGCGACAGCCAGGTCGTTGGCCATCGCGGTCAGCGTGTAGTAGTCGACCGCCGGCACCGGGGCCGCGTCGGCCTCGGTCGGATCGCCTGGACGCGCGTCCGGCGCCGCACCGAGGCTGATGCAGCCCCCCGAGACCAGCAGCGCGACGAACAGGCAGAGGCCCAGGGCAGCTTTCATCTCGACTCCTCGAGGCGTACGTAGCGTCGGGGATGCGCGCTCGGCTCGGCGAGCCATGAGCACAAATTTTCTCGATTCGCTGGATATTATCGGCGTGCGAGGCCCCACCATACCCTTCCTTCGGCCCACCCGACTAATACAGCCGGACGTCGTCGATCGACACGTCGAACGTGAGGCCCGGCCCGACCTGGAATGCCACTGCGGTGAGCTTCGTCTTGTCGAAGGTCACCGGCTTGCCCCAGCCGTCCTGCGCGAGCTGCGAGAACGGCACCTGGATCACCTGCCACGACGTGGTCGGCGTGATCGCCTTGCCGTGCACATCGTCGCACTCCTGCCCTTCCACGGTGCTCGGCGTACACGTGCCGCCCAGCGTGGTCGACAGCACGCCCACCGACTCGACGGCGAAGCGGATGGGCACGCTGCCCTTGGCCCGGAAGGAGACTCCGGTGAACTCCCCGGCGTCGAACTTGCCCTTCACCATCGCGCTGGGGCCGGTGTTGAGATCGAAGCCCATGCCCGCGCCCCACTCGATGTAGCCGCTGCCGGTGGTCTTGGCCGACCACGAGCCGGCGCCGGCGCCGCCCATGGTCGGCGCGAAGTCGCCCGCGGGCGTCTGCACGCCGGCGACCGTGTCGTCGTGGAACGTGTACCAGAAGCCGACGCGCCCGCTCACCTGGCGGATCTTGTCGTTGCCGTCCTCGAGGTCGTCGATGAGGTCGGGATCGATGGGCTGCGCCGCGTCGGTGGTCTGGGTGGACGCGTCCACGGTCTGGGACGCGGCGTCGATCGGCGGTGTGGTGCCGGCGTCGGGCTCGTCGGGGTCGGCGTCGGGCTCGTCGGGATCGGCGTCGGGCCGGTCGGCCGCAGCGTCGGGCTGGTCGTCGTCACCGGTGTCGTCGTCGCCGCCCTGCGCGCCCTTGGCACAGCCGGCGGTACAGACGAAGGTCACGATCGCGAGGCCCAGCAACGTACAGCGGAGCGTCTCCGTGGCCATGGCCTTGCTCCTAACACCGAAAGTTTCTGAACTCTCGACACTAGTAGCACTCGATCGTCACACCCGGTGCACGACGCAGCATACGTACACTCGTTTGAACGAAACGGGACCTCGGCAGGCGCCGCACGCGGCTCTCAGCGCTTCTTCTTCACCGCGATGTCGGCCTTGGTCTCGCCGCCGTCGCCGGCCTTGGCGGGCGCCGCCGCGACCGGCGCGGCCTCGAAGCCGTCCTTGCGCACGACGATCTTGTACTTCTTGCCCGAGTCGACGTTGCGGAACCGGTAGTTGCCGGCGCCGGTCGAGCGCGTCGTCCCGACGACCTTGTCGTTCTCGTCGAGCAGCTGGATCTCGGCGTTGCCCGCGGCGGCTCCGCCGGGCAGGCTGACCGCGCCCTGGATCTGGCCGTAGTTCTCCCACTGCTTCTCGGCGGTGTCGTGCACGAAGGGCAGCTCCTCGGTCTGGCGCACCGCGCCGCTCGCGTCCTTGTAGACCAGGCGCGCCACGTACTTGCCGGCGGGCTGCGCGGCGCCGCTCGCCGAGCGGCCGTCCCAGGTGAAGCGCATCGGGCCCTGCGCGCCGCTGTCGGTCCTCGACCACAAGCGCTTCTGCAGATCGGCCTGGCCGTTCGAGCCGGCGGCGTAGATCTCGAACGCGACCTTGTGCTCGACGCCGGCCTCGGTGATGTCGCGCAGCGACAGCTCGGTGGCGTTGCCCACGAAGCGGCTGCCGACCTGCGTCAGGTACGTGTCGCCGGCGAAGACCTCGAGGCGGCGGCGGCTGACCTCGCCGCGCGCGTTGGTGGCGCGCACGTCGATCACGCGCCGCCCCGTGCCGAGCAGCTCGGCGGGCCAGGTCCACGACAGCGCCGCGCCGCAGCTGCCGGCGACCAGCAGATCGTCGAGCTCGAGCTCCACCTTCACGACGCCGCCGCCCTGGTTGTCCTTGGCCTCGATCGAGATCACGCGCGCCCCGTCGACGTGCTGGCCGTCCTGCAGCCCGGCCACGTGGATCGACAGCACGTCGATGGAGACCAGGCCGAGCACCGCCCACATCGCCTCGGCCTTGCCGAAGCCGGCCGCTGACCAACCGCCCGACTCGGCCTGGTGCCCGATGAGCCACTTCGTGCCGCGCGCGATCGCCGGGTCGCGATCGGTCATGCCGAGCAGCCGCAGCGTGTAGAGCGCCTGCCCGGTCGCGAACGGCGAGGTCTCCTGGCCCGCGGCCAGCGCCCAGCCGCCGTCCTCCTGCTGCAGCTCGCGCAGCTGCTTGGCGAGCCCGAGCATGAGGTCCTCCTGCATGCCCACGCCCGCGGCGACCAGGCCCATGACCGCGAAATCGAGCGACTGCAGATCGGGCGCCTTGCCGCCCCAGCCCTCGATCGAGCGCTCGAGCGCCTGCTCGGCGCGCTGGATGGCGGTCAGCCACTGGTCGTCGGCGCTGCGCTCGTAGGCGCGCTTCCAGGTGATGATCGCCGACGCCGTGCCCTGGACGGTGCCGGTGGCCACCGGCGGGCTCACGAACGGCAGGGTCACCTCGCCGCCGGTCTGCTGGCGGGCCAGGATCGCCTTGGCCTCGACGAGCAACTCCTCGCCGACGCGACCGCCGACGTACTGATCGTGGCGCGCGAACGCTGCGGCGCCCAGCACCTTGGCAGTGTCACCGATGCTGGGCGACGAGTGGTACAGGCCCTGCGGCGTGTGCGCGCCGCCGGGCAGGTCGAGCATGCCGCGCAGGATCTCGTCGAACGCCTTCTTGTCGATCTCGTATTGATGGTGGAAACCGATCGAGAGCGCCTCGATGGTGACCGCCTGCACGTGGCAGCCGTAGCAGTTGTTCTGCTTCTGCCAGGCGACCGCCTCGCGCTCGAGGAAGCCGATGCCGCGCTGGGCGGCGCGGCGCGCGTCGGGATTGCCGAGCTCCCTGGGCGCCTTGGCGGCGGTGTCCAGCGCGCAGCTCGCCATGGTGAAGGCGGGCGGCATGGGCGTCTTGGTGGCGGGATCCTTGGTGGCGGTGGGGTCCTTCGATCGGGACGGGGAGCGGCGACCGGTGGTCGCCCCGCCGGCGCCGAGCGTCATCGCCATAGCGACGAGCCCCATTGCGAGACCGAGGATGAGCAGGGTTCTCCACGCACGCGAGTTGGCCATGAAGCGCTGATACGCGCGCCCTGGCGCGACGATCTGGCTTGGACGGTGGCTTTACGCATTCCTTACACACCGTTCGCGCGGGTCGCGCGTGAACACGAGCCAGGAGGACGTTTGAAAATGGGTATGACACGGCGCGGCATTCTCACCGGGCTCGCGATGCTGGTGTTGCTACCAGCGGCACATGCGAAGGAAGCCAAGGAAGGCAGGGGCGCGATGGCGCCTCCGGCACAGGACGAGCGGGCGCTCGACGCACACACCACGCTGGGCCAGCCGCTCAGCCACAAGAACCTCACGCTGGTGCCGATCCTCGCAAGGACCGCCGTGGGGGACACCCAGCACTACCTCGTCCTCGACGAGGCGTTCGACAAGAAGCTGGTCAAGGTGCGCGAGCTCGAGAACGAGTCGGTCAACCAGCTGAGCCTGCAGAACCTCTCCGACCGACCGCTGTTCGTCATGTCGGGCGAGGTGATCCTGGGCGGCAAGCAGGACCGGATCATCGGCAAGGACCGCTTGATCCCGCCCAAGCAGACGCTCTCGGTCGACGTCTTCTGCGTGGAGCACGGGCGCTGGAGCGAGGAAGGCGGCGACAGCCGGACCTTCCGCTCGGCCAAGGTCATGGCGCACACCAGCTTGCGGCTCAAGGCCAGCTACGACACCCAGAACGACGTCTGGCAGGAGGTTGCGGCCAAGAACTCCAAGCGCAAGACCGAGAACCAGACCGACACCTACCGCGCGATCACCGCCGACAAGAACGTAGCCAAGGACGTCCAGTCGTACGAGCAGTACTTCGGCCCGGCGCTGGCCGGCCTGCCCGAGGCCGCGCGCCTGGTCGGCTTCGTCGTGGTCATGAACGGCGAGCTCGTGGGCGTGGAGGCGTTCGGCTCACCCGCGCTCTTCGGCAAGCTGCGCGACAAGCTGCTGCGCTCGTACTACGTGGAGTCGGTCGACCTGCCCGCCCCCGCCGATCCCAAGGCGCTCGCGAACGTGCCCAGCGGCAAGGAAGTCCGCGACTTCGTGGCCAAGCCCAAGGCGACACCCGAGCAGGTGATCTCGCGGGACAAGAAGGGCGCGACCAAGCAGAAGAAGGGCGGCGGTGTCGCCGAGACCTCGGTCGTCGACGAGGCCGCGCCGGCCGCCGCGCCCGAGGTCTACAAGTCGACACACGCGCATTAGTCGAGATAGGTGGATGCGAGGCTTCACGGTCGAGAACCAGCTCTCATCGACCTCCATGCCCGCTACGTCGTCGGCTGGTCCGTGAGCGCGGTCACCGACCGGCACCTCACCATCGCGGCCCTCGACCAGGCCCTGCGTACGCGTTGCCCTGAGGCCACGACTACGTGGTGATGAACACCGCCTGCGGGTGAGCCGGTAGCCCGGCGGCGGTCGGTGGTCCCGCCTACTTGTGGAAGTAGACGTTGTCGACGTACGCGGTGCTCGCCGAGCCGGAGATTATCAGCTGGGCCAGGTGCGCGCGGTTCGCCAGGTTGGTGAAGCTGGCGAGCGGGATGTCCAGGCTCAGCCAGGCGCTCTGGACGAGCGCGGGCGTGGACGCGGCGTCGAAGCTGAGCTCGTGCTCGGTGTCGTCGCCACCGCCGTAGGCGGCGTTGGCGCCGAAGTCGACGAGCTTGATGCGCACGACCGTGGAGTCGGGCGTCCACACGTCGACGTGGAAGTGCGTCATGGTCGTCGCGTCGACCGAGCTGGTGGCGTAGAACTCGACGCCCGCGTAGTGCAGGTTGGTGTACTTCTTCACGTCGTCGCCTGCGATCTGCGCCTCGGTCATGACCGCGTTGCTCCAGCCGGTGAGCCAGGTGTCGACGGCGACGTTGGTATAGGCGTTGCTGAACAGCGAGATCGCGTCGGCGGGCAGCACGACCGGCAGCGGCGCGACGGTGTCGGGCGCGGTGGACGGCGTCACGTTGAAGGTGAGCGTGCCCACGGCGTCGATGGCGCCCAGCTTGGCGGTGATCGTGGTCGAGCCCTGGCCCACCGCGGTGATCGCGCCGAGCTCGTCGACGGTGGCCACAGCCGGCGCCGAAGACGTGAAGGTGAAGTAGCTGCGGCCCGCGCCCACCGTCACGGTGAGCCCGCCGATCATCCAGGT
The DNA here is from genome assembly GCA_046595695.1 of Haliangiales bacterium. Taxonomy (GTDB): domain Bacteria; phylum Myxococcota_A; class Polyangia; order Haliangiales; family SHYZ01; genus JBKJOI01. Next base: position 7,570 of record JBKJOI010000009.1, read on the forward strand.
CACCGAGGTGCCGTTGACCGCGACGACGTCGCCGATCAGCTTGGCCACCGTCTCGGTCGCGATGGCGGGCACCGGCGTGCCGAGCGTGCCGATGGGTAGCGTCTCGTACTGGATGTCGTCGATCCAGATGGTGTAGGCGCCCTCCTCCGGACCCTCGGCGAAGTGGAACAGGCCCGCCTCGGCGGTCAGCTTGCTCGCGAGCGGAATGGGCACAATGTGCTTCGTCCACGTCGCGGTCAGCGGCACGGCGGTCCACTCGGCGGCGAAGACGCCCGACGAGCCGCTGTTGCCGAGGCCGACGACGTTGATCGAGGCCACCTTGCTCGCCTTGGCCCAGAAGGTCACCGCCTCGAACCCCGACAGGTCGATGGGCGTGCCCAGCCGGAACGCGCCGCCGACGTAGCCGCTCGCGGGCACCTCGATGCGGATCGAGGCGCTGCCGGTGTGCGCCTCGGCGCTATCCACCGAGGGCGAGCTCGCCACGCCACCGAACGGCGCGAACAGCACATCGGCGCCGTAGTCGTCGCCGAAGACGCGCAGGACGGTGCCGCTGTCGATCACGGTGACGTCGACGACCGCGTCGAAGCCCGAGGCGCTCACCGTGACGGTCGCGCTGCCCGGGGCCACGGCGGT